>DAISZI010000333.1:0-1853 GCA_036824885.1 Oligoflexia bacterium | reverse complement strand
GTAGAGGGTTATCCTGGCTTATTAGAGAACCTATCTGGTGGTGGGATGCTTTAAAAGGTCTGCCTAAAGCACTGAATCGACGCAAACCTGTGAGCTGGATAGGTTATCGAAGGTGGCTTTCCTTATCCTAGGTTTGATGTTTCTGAGAATATAAAACATAAAATCATACTATAATATGATTAAAATTCACTTTCCTTATCTTCGGGAGCAAGTACCGATTGATCTTGCTTGTGGAGTGCTGGGATTAGCTTCACCAGCGAGCGATCTTTGGGGTAGGAGGTTCAACAACCTACACCAGAATGCAACTCAGTATTTTTGCTCCGTTTCAGAGGAAGAAGCCGAATCTTTGTTTATCCCTACAGATATGAACTTAATGAAGAGACCATTCATTCGGCACAAGAGGCAAAGAGGCGGGGATTGGAATGTCTTTTTTTCACTCATGGGGACGATGCCTCAGTGCCTGAGGTTCCATTGGGACGGCTCTATAGGCATTCTCTCTTCGCAGATAAAAGATCCAGGAATGAATTTGCCATGCCAGCATTTACTGATGATATCCTTTCAAATCTCCCTGCTGAATTTCAATGGGATTTTATTCATCCTCGGAAAAAACAAGATAAGCCAACGATTGGTTTCCGCGGATATGTAGGTACTTCGTGGATGCGTACGGCTTTAAAAATAATTGGAAGGCATCAAAAAGCAGAGGGTTTAATCCTGAGAAATAGACTTCTGAAAAATTTTAATTCGGATCAAGAAGTCAACACTCAATTTGAAAAACAGAATCATTTTTCCGGGGGTAAAAAAGGGATTACTCATCATGATCCAGCCTTTGCGGAAAACGTTCGAAGCGAGTATATCACGAACTTACTCTCCTCAGATTATACCTTATGTGTAAGAGGATCCGGTAATTTTTCCTATCGATTCTATGAGGTTTTATCGGCGGGGCGTATACCTGTCTTTGTGAATACAAAGTGCGTTTTGCCTTTTGAGGATGAGGTTGATTGGAGAAGGCACTGCGTTTGGATTGAATCAGAAGATCTAACCAACGCATCCGCAATCCTCAGATCATTCCATGAAAAAATTAATCCTGAAGAGTTTTTGGAACTCCAGAGAAAGAATAGAAAACTTTGGGAGGAATTGCTGACTCCGCTTGCTTTTTATCGGAAGCTGCTTGGCAAGCTTGCTCGTGGCAAACAGATCGATGCACCTACAGACTAGGGAGATGAGCTATTTATCAAAAAATCCATTACGATTTCTTACTTTGGAAATTCTGACGAGATCTTTAAGATGATTCCCTATCCGTATTACCTCTGCTGGATAGCAGTAGCTTTTCTGTCTTTCCGGGCATGGGTTGGTCGCACAGAGGGGTGGGGGATTCCTATGGGTGCTGTTCTAGCCACTGTAACAGTTTGGTATCTTGGTGAGCCATTTCATGAAGAATATTCAGGATATAATGAAACTTTTGGAGTCGAACATGTAACAAATTCTTGGTGGGAGGCGCTGCTTTTCCTCATTGCATTTGGGGAATTGGTTCCTATTGTGAATCAAAGGATTAATGGTGTGCTGATTCCCGAAAGCACTATCTTTACAATGATTAAAAATCGGGCAATCGATACTGACTGGTTTCAAGACCAAGTGACGAGCATTGCCACGATGCTTGTGTTTCCTTGGATTATCTTGATGGTTTTAGCACTATTCAGGACTGACTTTGATATTATAGGCATTTTTTTCCCCTACATGGGTGAAAGAGCTGAGCCTTGGGCTCGAGGTCGTATGGGAGGGGGGATTGATGCTGTCTTATCACTTGCAGGTTATCTTCAGATCATGCTGGCTTCCCTCTTTGGAGTGTCACTTGC
>DAISZI010000059.1:0-7842 GCA_036824885.1 Oligoflexia bacterium | reverse complement strand
AGACCTTAGATCAATGTCTGAAACGCTTGGATCAGCAAGGTGTTTTGCAGTCCAGATTTTTCGATTTTAGAGATGGACATTTTGTACTTCCCATTAAAATAGGCCATCACCGATCGGTTCAGGGACTTCTTCGTGAGGTGTCGGCAAGTCAGCAAACGCTTTTTATCGAGCCCCAAGAAGTAGAAGTTCTGAATTGCAAGTGGCATCAAAAAAAAAGTGAACTTTTTGAAGAGACTCAAATCATTTTAAAAATAACCTCGGAAAAACTTCGCCATTTTCAAAAATCTTTAGGTGTCATCAGAAATACTGTGGGTCATTGGGATGCGGTTTGTGCAAAAGCAAGATTAGCTCGTGTGTATCAAGGCAAAGCAATTGAGGTCCTCCAAGAGCGCTCCTTTGAGCTTTCTCAAACGGCTCATCCTCTTCTTTGGTTTACCACTGAAGAAAAAGCGATTATCAGAAATGACTTAGTTTTTCAGGCTCCTACCCAGGTTTTAGTGCTCACGGGAAGCAATACAGGAGGAAAAACCGTTATTTTGAAAACTTTAGGATTTGCGGCTCTTTGTGCTCGAACAGGTTTTTTTTTCCCGAGTGAACATACTCCTAAAATACCTTTTTTTGATCAACTTTTTTTAGATTTTGGAGATGCTCAGTCTATGACTCAGCATATTTCAAGCTTTTCAGGGCATTTACTCAAATTTAAAAAGATTTTAGAAAACTTCCAAGATGAAAGTCTGATCCTCATAGATGAATTGAATTCAGCTACCCATCCCCAAGAAGGGTTCGCGTTAAGTCGTGCTTTGTTAGAAACTTTTCTGACCAAAAAAACGATGATGATTGTGACGACACATGATCCTCAGTTGAAGAACTTAGCCTCTGAAGATTCGCGTATTCTCAATGCAAGTGTCCACTTTGATGAAAGCACCCAGGAACCAACTTATCGACTTCTTTTGGGAATTCCAGGGAAATCGAGAGCTTTAGAAATTGCGCAAAAATTAGGTATCCCAGATCAAGTTTTGGTACTTGCAAGAAAATATCTCGATAAAAAGCATCAAGAGTTTGAAAATCTTCTCACACAATTAACATTTCAGCGTCAAAAATACGAAGAAGAAAAAGAAAAATACCTGAAATTACAAGAGCATTTTGAGTCTTGGAAAGTTCAATGGTTACAAGAAAATCAAAAAATTTTTCAGGATATTTTAGAAAGTACAAAAAAGCAAGCAGAAGTTTTATTAGAAGAAACTCGCAGGCAAGCAAGGCTTCAAATGCAAAATCTTGAATCCTTATCCACTAAAAAACAAATTCAAACCAGTCAAATGAAGTGGGGTCAAAATCTCAATCTTTCTACTCACTATGAAAATTTGCAAACGAACTTAGAGGAAAAATTAGCGAATCATTGGGATATTGTCTCTTCTGAAGAACCTCCTTTAGTGCTTCAAAAAGGGGATTGGGTTTACGTTCCAAGATGGAAAAATGCAGGAACTGTCTTAAGTATCGAAGGTAATGAAGTGAAAATTGCGCTAGGATCTTTTCAAGTAACGGCATACATCGCAGAAGTCCAACGTGCTTCTCGATCTCAAAGACGTTGAGATGTTTTTTTACATTTTCAGTCAAAGGATGGATTCAAAGAAAAGTAGGCTTTGGGTTAGGTCAAGGTATCTTCAGCAGGATTTGAATTTTTTTTTTGGAGTTCAAAGATCCTAGGAAATAGATAGTTCTGAATCCAAGTGCGTGAAAAATGACTCATTTGATTGTTTTGGATCGATTTTTTCAATTTTTTGCGTAGTGAAGGGTCTTTGCTTTTCATGGGACATTTGTTAACACACTTGAAGTGTGGTTCAAAGTCAGTGAAATTTAGGAAAAAAGATCGATGCGAAAAGAGCAGCTATTGCAGGTTGCAGAAAAAATCAGGGAAGCAATGAGGTGATTAATCTGAAAAGTTTTTTGCCTGTTAGTTGTATGTATTGCGTAAGCTTTGCATGCCATTGTGAGATTGAGTATCGCGGGATTTTATGCATGGGGGGTTTCTCATCATCTGGGGATATTTTTATTAGCCTCATTGCTTGTACTTAATTTAGGATTTGAATTTTGGCGATTGAGAGATTCTCAGCTGTTTTATTTTTTCCTAATTCCATTGCTATTTTAAGCATTCTTTATTTGCTTGTGGAGATCCCGCAGCTTTCTGGGTGGGTATTTTGTATGGGCATTATCAGCCTCAATTATCCTGCAATAAATCTTTATTAGGAGCCCTGGCAGATATCGGTTTGCATCCTGGCAAGACTTTTGTATTTAGGATTTTTTTCCAAGCAAACTGCTTTGGCAGTTGCTTTTTGGGGAGGATGTGTAGTCGGGCTCGTTGAGCTTTTTCTGGGACATTAGATGATAATAGAGTATTCCTATTGTTTCAGGTTTTTCTCTTTGGCTATTTTGGAGTATCATTGTAGCAATGACTGAGGTTTTGGAAGAAGCAAGTGCTTTCAGGATTGTTCCTATGTTCCGTGAGTTGAGAGCTTGATGATCACTTCGTCTGCTAGGATAATGTCAAAAGCATGGATGTTTCATTTGCTCGGTTTCAATGCATCGTCCTTGATACTTGTTTTTCGAGTCCATGAAGTTTTAAGGTACCTTAAAAAAGAAGATCAGATACAGAGCTTTCTAGCTTTTCTGACGATAATAAAAAGATTTGATGGATAGAGAGTTCAGCTTGGGGATATTTCGCAAGCTGCAGGTATTTTTCTTTCATATGCTTGTCTCTGATTTGGATGCCAGTTTCAAGAAACGCTAATTCAAAGCTGGCTTTTCCTTGAGGTTCTGTTGACTTTACCTCAAACTGTCCGTCAAATTCAGAGCCCTTGCCGATGACTTTCAGCGTACTTGGATGACCTATTGCACGAAATTCTATAGAACCCGCTGATTTCAAAAAATGAAAGCGTAAAAGGCTCTTTCTTGATTGTTTATTGGTTTTGTTCTGCTTCAGTATTTTTTAAAGTAAAAAGCAGTAGTGCAAGTGAGAATGCAATGATTCCGGATTTGATCCATGTTCGTGTCATAGTACCCCCTTGTAGAGATTCAGGATTAAAGGTAGATATTTCCAGTTAAAAAACCTGAGGTCTGAGACGAAGGAAGTTCGGCGCTGAATTGCTGCTGGATCTCAAGCTGAATGTAAAAATGAGGGCGAGGGTACCAATAGATACCAGGACCAAGACCATAGAGACGATTGGTTATCATCCCATATTTTAAATCTTGAGGAAGTGGTTGATAATTTCTTTTGAAGTCATTGATGAGCGATTGCGTTCTCCAATAGAGACGAAGTCCCTGGATGGGTTCATAGTCTAATTTTGCGTAATCAAAAATTTTTTGTGTTGCCTTTTCCTTCGTTGGTTGAAAAAACTGAAAGTCCATTTCACCGACGAAATAAATACTAGGTGTAAATCCAAGAAGGATATAGGGGGTAGTTAATTGCCGATGGTTTCCGTTTTGTGTTTTCGCGTAAAGACTCATGTTGACCTTGTCATGATCGTAGAAGCTGAGTCCAGACTTGGCGGAGATTGCCTTCTCTGCTAAGAGACTTGCATCGTCCGGACGTCCGAAATTTGTGCTGATTGAGCGTGACCAATTTTCAGCTTGATAGCTATACTCAAGGTTGTAGATTTCATTTCCTTCGTCAAAGCCAATTTCTTGGCGAGTGGCTATGGTATGGTCCTGAAAATAAATACTGTAATCCAGGAGAAACTTCCCTGCTTGGATAGCGGTAGTTTGCGTTGGTCTGTAAATGAGGATTGCCGGGGGTGTGACTAAGGGATAGACTGCCAGCAGCCAGTAATCCATTGAGAACGTCTGGGTTGATGCCTAAAGCGAAATCGGTTGTCCATTTTTCTTCAGGTCCAAATCGAGCTGATACTTCCAGCAATCTTTGCATCCACCAATAATTTCCACTCGTGACTTGTGCGTTATTTTGAGTCGTTTGTACCGATCAGATGAAAGCTTGGGTGTCTTGGGTTGATTGAAAAGGTTATAAAAAGGCTTTATTCATTTTCAGTTTCCCAGGTACTCAAAGCAGCGCCTGAGCTTTGACGACCGTAGGCATTTAAGAGTCCTCCGCCGTTTTGACTGGTATGACAGCTTGTGCAGTTCACGTAATTGTGCCGAATCATTTCTGGAAATGTGCAGGTGTGGACCAAAAAATCAAAAGATATCATGTTTGCTTCATGGACTTGTACCTATTACTTGATAGGGCATACTATTTGTCATCCAAGTCGATACAAGCTTCTCCTCCTAGGCTGTTAATGGAGAGTCAGGGGCATGCTTTTTCTTGTTAAGACCGCTTCTTCAATACGTTTGGATTGAGAAATGGCGGAGTTATAATCGGAGGTATTAATATTTGCTCCTCCTTGACCGTGGCAGATGGCACAACGCCGTTGGAAAAATTCATATGAGACTCGTTGCCATGAGACGCTTTGCGCGGTAATTGGTTGGATCATGGATTTTTTTCGTGATAAAAAGGACAGGAAGAAAATAGCCCGTAAAGCATTAAAAACGAAAGCCATAAATTTCCGATTAGATAGGATTTCAAGAATTGCCTTTCTTTTTAGAGGATAAAAATCTTTTTGAAACTATATGAGATTGCTGATGATTGCAATTTTTTCATAGAAATCGGTTGAAAGAAGAGTCAAGGTGAATCAAGATTGTGTCAGATTTTTAGTCTCAGCAGGCGTATTCGGAGCTGATCTTGGCATTTTACTGCAGTGAAGTTATTTCTTTGGGGAGGGGGCTTAGCACGATGCTCATGCAAGCTGCGTTGATGTCAGCAGGGATCAATTGTTTCTGTTCAGACGGTATCCGTTGAAGAAGTATTTGTTGCTTGGAAGACGGATATCTTTTGCAAGTTGTGGCTTATCGCGGTAAGTAGAGAGCACGGGAGTTTATGATTAACTTAGAAGAAATGGTTGTTCGAAAACTCAGAACTACACAGCATGTTCTTTGTACAGTAGAGTCTTGCACTGGGGGGTTGGTCTCAAGTTTGATGACAGATGTTTCAGGTGCTTCTGAGGTTTTTTGGGGAGCGACTGTCGTTTATGACAATACTGCCAAAGAGATCTTTGGGTTGGATCCAGAAATTTTAAGGAATTATGGTGCTGTGAGCTCTCAGGTAGCGCATCAATTGGCGGAGCTTGGTTTAGTGAAGATGCAGGCTTTGTTGAATCAAAAGCCTTCTCCTTCTTTATTGAAGCCTCGTGGGTATGTGTGCTTGAGTACGACAGGGCTTGCGGGGCCTTTGGGTGGCGTTCAAGGAAAGCCGGTGGGGCTTTGTTTTATAGGCCTGGCGATTTCAGGTAAAAAGACTTCTGTCACTGAGTTTCATGCTTCAGAAAATCTTGATCGTGTTTGCATGAAAAAGCAGTTTGCACAAAAAGCTTTAGAGCTTATCCGTGCAAGTTTTTAATTTTTTACTTAGGTATCCAATCAAATAAAGGGATCCTGTGACAACGAGAAGATCGGTTTCTTTTGCTTCTGCTAAGAGATATTGGAAAGCCTGGTAGGGATCTTCATGGGCGTAGTGCGCTTTTTGAAGCCAATGGCCATAATCTTTTAAGGGCCTTCTTCCGAAGGGGGTTTCTGTCAGGACGATTTGAGTGTCTGGTAAGCTGAAAAAAAGCGATAGCATGGCGTCTTGATTTTTGTGTTGTCCGATGCCAATGAGAAGTAAAAGTTTCTTTCTTCGGTAGTAGGGGAGTAAATCCAGAAGGCTTTGGACTCCCGAGGGATTGTGATCTCCTGAGAAGTAAACAGGACAAGGAGTTTTGAGTACCTTTTGCATACGTCCAGGCCAGTTCATTTTAGAGATGGCTTGTAAATGCCGGTTGGGAGCGTATCCGAGTGTTTCAAAAAGTGTGAGTGCTAATGCGGTATTTTCAGCAGCGCGTTTTCCTGGGCAGGCAAGTGTTGCTTGTCCCCAAGGCGTTTGAATCAAAAATTGCGGTTCTTGCTGCGAAGTGTCTACCTTCAAAGTGAAGGGTTGGGAGACTTTCCAAGTACTTTGGGTTTGTGTTTGTACTTCATGGGCAAGTGCTTGAATGGATTCAGGGAAGGGGGTGTGCACTACTGTGGCTTGAGTTGTAACAATACCGAATTTATGGGATGCAATCGAAACCAAGCTTGAACCTAGTAAATTTTCATGGTCGTAACTGATACTTGTGATTGCGCAGATCCGGTGAGCAAGAGCGTTGGTAGCATCCCAAGTGCCTCCTAATCCTACTTCAAAAATTGCATAGTCAACGTTTTCAGTGTGAAAAGCCCAAGCAGCCATGAGTGTGAGTATTTCAAAATGGCTTAAAGGTTGTTTTTTTTCGAATGTTCTGAGTTTTTCTTCTACTTTCTGGTAGATCTCACAAAATTGCATACGATCTAAAGCCATTCCTTGGAGGCGGATTCTCTCTGTGGTCTCCTCCAGATGAGGGGAGGTGTAAAGCCCTACTGTTTTTTTTGCATCAATCAATAAACTCTCTAATGTAGCACAAACCGTTCCTTTTCCATTGGTGCCTCCTACCACAATTGCTTGAAAATTGGTTTTCGGAAGCAGTAAACCAAGGGCTTCTTTCATGGGTTCTAAAGAAGGTCCTTTTTTGGGCATGATGCCTCGATGTTCTATAGCTTCGATCACTTTTTCGTAATTCATAAAAGGTAGTTCATGAGTTTCATAGCTCTTTGGTGCGAAGCCACATCGTGTACGCGAAGGTAATGGATTTGTTTTGTTGCAAGATGTGCTGAGATGAGGTTCGTTTCAAGATCTCTTTCAGAAGGGGGTTGGTCTGTAACGCAGGTTAAAAAAGATTTCCGGGAGTGTCCCAGTAATACTCGAACTCCTAATGCATGGAGCTTTTCAGCATTTCTTAAAATCTCCCAGTTTTGTTCAGGGGTCTTGCCAAATCCAATGCCTGGATCGATAAGAATGCGTTCTCGCTGGATTCCTGATTTTTCAAGGATTTGAATTTTTTCTGTTCCCCAGCTTTCAAGGCAAGCCATGACTTTTCCTGGGACTACTTGCCGGGAAGAGGGAGGGATTCCTAGGCTATGCATGACTATCAAATCCACTTTACTTTTTGCTAAAATCTCTCTCATTTTAGGATTTTCAAATCCTGAGACATCATTAATGGCTTGCACATCCCATGGAAGCGCCCGTTCTGCCACTTCAGGGTGCCGGGTATCTAGACTCACACATCCACGAAAGTTCTTCAAAAAGGGCTCTAAACGGTTCCATTCTTCTTCAGGGCTTAAGGGGGTAGCTTGAGGTCTGGTAGATTCTGCGCCCACATCAATCCTAGAAGCGCCGTTTTCTAGCATTTTTTCAGCATGTGCTAGGGCTTGGTCTAAATGCTGGTAGCGTCCTTCATCTGAAAAAGAATCAGGTGTGAGGTTTAAAATACCGATGAGCTGAGTGAGTGATAGCGCTGCTCTTCGCGTGCGGTAGGGCATGTCTTCTTCTCTCCACTTCAAAATGGCATCAGAAGCTTTTTGCTGGCAGGGAAAGGTCCAATGAGGCTCTAGGTCCGATAGGGGTAAAAGTGCAAAAGGTCGTTGCAGTAATCCCCTATGAGGAAGAGTCAGTCTGGAAGATTGAAGACGAAAATCTTGGATGTCTAAAAGATCGATATCGATTTCTCGAGGAGCCCAGTGTTCTTGAGAGCGGCGACCCAAAAGTTTCTCAACTGATTGACTATAGTCAAGAAGTTGTAGGGGATTCAAGAAGGTCTCGCAAGTAAGCGCCAGATTCAAATAAGATTGGTTCCACGCAGGAGGTGCTCCTTCAGGGAGCATCGCATCTGACGTATAAAGTGGGGATAT
>DAISZI010000058.1:0-7888 GCA_036824885.1 Oligoflexia bacterium | reverse complement strand
AAAACGCAAAGTTATGAGTGTATGCTTTCTATCGCGCTGGTTTTGAGATTTCGAAATATCAATAGATGAAAAACTTATTTTAAATTATTTTGATTCAGATTCTGATAATATCAGTTCCAGATGTCATCACCGTGACACTCTAAATTGAAATAGAAAACTTAAAAAACGCAAAAATTATAAGTGTATACTTTGTCGCGCTGGTTGTAAGATTTTGAGGTATCAATACATGAAATAGCCACTTGGCGTTGTTTTGACTCAGATTCTGACAATATCAGCTCAGTCTCCATGACACTCCACGTTGCAGTCAAAAACTCCAAAAAAGTTTCCCTTTTGTTTGGTGCTCCAGGTGGCCGTGACCTAAATTCTAAATATTAAATATTAAATTCTATATTCTAAGTTTCAAGCCTTAATTTCTAAATCTTAAATTCTATTCTTAAATCGTAAGGTTAGACGCGAGACGCTTACGTCTAATAGATGCCGAAGACTAAGATATCTAATATCGTTTTCTAGAACGTAATAGAAACGATATAAGGCGTTCTGAAAATTTGAAGAGCAATACGTCTGTTACGACTGCTTTTTCAATTACAGTATAATTAGAAAAAGAATTATCCTAAATTGTATTTTTATTTTTGTGAATATTTTTTATTTGGCTTTGCGACAGTTTTTTGCCGACGGTAAGATACCTAGCGAGAACATTTGAAAGCTACGCATGCGTTTGCTCATACTGGATCACGTGGTGGATTGATGCATTTAGGAAACCCCTAAAACCCACACCCTAATCCTAAAAGAAACAAACCTAAACACTAAATCCACCACAAACCCATCAGGAACCAACTGACCTCGATCCATCCAAAAACGAGCCTGCTCCCCTAAGGGCGAATGCTCTTCCATGACCAAACGCAACATATGACCCGTAGAAAGCTGAGGCCAATGATATTTCTGTGAAAGCATCTTTGCCTGCGTTCCTTTCCCAGAACCCGGAGCCCCAAGTAATAAAAGAATCATGAATAAGCCGCACGCCCTTTAACCCGCGTATGCTTCATAAAACTCTCATAATTTTGGGTAAGTAAAAAGGTTTCCACCAAACTCATAGTATCCAAAGCCACGCCCACCAAGATCAAAAGACTCGTTCCACCAAAATAAAAAGGAACTTTCATCGTCTGTGTAAAAATAGTCGGCAAAACACAAATAGCTGAAATATAAACCGCACCCCCTAAGGTGATGCGAGATAAAACGTAATCAATGTACTGAGCGGTTGGTCCTCCTGGGCGAATCCCAGGAATAAAACCCCCATACTTCTTAAGATTTTCCGCCACATCATCCGTTTTAAAAGTCACTGCTGTATAAAAAAAACAGAAAAAAACAATCAAACCCACAAAAAGAACGTTGTAAAGCAACCCACCGGGCTGCAAGGTCGCGGTAAACTTTTGAAAACGCTCCGAAGGAAAAAAAGTCGCAACCGTAGCAGGAAACATGATCAAAGAAGAAGCAAAAATAGGAGGAATCACCCCCGAAGTATTGATCTTCAAGGGAATATGGGTATTCTGACCCCCGTATACCTTCCGCCCCACAATTCTTTTGGCGTACTGAACCGGAATCTTCCGCGCTCCCCTCTCGATAAAAATAATACAAAAGAAAGTCCCGACAATCACAGCAAGCATCAAAAGAATCTTCAAAAAACTCAATTCTCCGGAGCGATAAAGGTTCATCGTCGTACCCAGTCCCTGAGGAATGCGTGCAGCGATACCTGCATAAATAATCAGAGAAATCCCATTACCCACTCCACGCTCTGAAATCTGCTCACCGAGCCACATCAAAAAAATCGTGCCCGCTGTCAACGTAATCGTCGTCAATAACCGAAACACCATCCCCGGCACTAAGACCACAGCAGGATTACTGTAATGCTCAAGACCAGTGGCAATCCCGTAACTTTGAATCAAACAGAGAAAAACGGCTCCATAACGGGTGTACTGGGTAATTCTTCTTCGACCCTGTTCCCCTCCTTCTTTTTGCAAATCATGCAAATAAGGCCAAACCACGGTCAGCAACTGAAAAATAATAGAACTACTGATATAAGGCATCACGCCCAAAGCGAAGATACTGAACCGCTCTAAGGCACCACCACTAAAAAGATTGAACCATCCAAAGATCGTGCCCTTCATCTGAGCAAAAACTTGCTGCAATGCCGCTCCATCTACTCCCGGAGTAGGAATATGAACTCCGATACGGTAAATAGCTAGAACACCCCAGGTGAATAGCACTTTCTTACGAAGATCTGGTATCTTGAATAAACCTAATAGAGCCGCCATAGTGTCTCCTCTTCGTCTTCTTTCTCAACCCCCCAAAGGATCAAGAAGATGAATCAACCCCTAGACTTACGTTCCATTTTGAACTTTTTTTGAATCTGAAGGAGCTCAACTTTTCCGCCCGCTTCCAAAATCTTTTTCTGAGCAGAGGCACTGATTTTATGCGCTCGCACATGGACAGGATGTTGGATCTCCCCAGTCCCTAAAATAGCCAAACGATCAAAACGCCCTTTGAGTTTTCCTGCTGCTTGCAAAGTCTCCAAAGAAATAGTAGCCAAAAGCTTCGGATCCCAAGTTGCGACCTGCTTCAAATTAAACATCACTACCGAGCGTCGAGCACTATTCGTAAATCCACGCTTAGGAAGACGACGGTACAAAGGAGTCTGACCTCCTTCAAATCCAGGTCGCGAAACCCCACCACTTCGAGCAAGCTGTCCCTTTTCTCCCTTTCCAGAAGTCCCACCTTTTCCTGACCCTGCACCACGACCTAACCGTTTCTTACGATGCGTAGCACCCGGTTGGGCCCGAATTGTATTTAACCTCAACATAAAAACTCCTTGCTCAGCGGGTTTCCTGAACGATTTCCACTAAATGAAGCACCTTCTTAATCATGCCTCGAACGGAAGATGTGTTTTCCAACGTTCGCTCCTGATGCCGACGCTTCAACCCCAAACCTCGAACGGTAGCCCTTTGATCAGGAGAACAAGCCACAGTCCCTCTTTTAAGTCTGAGCGTAATACTACCCACTTTTTTTAAATTTGTTTCTTTTTCCACCATTACCACCTTCAGCTCGTCGCAAGTATCTCGGCCACCGTTTTACCACGACCTTGAGCAATCGCTGAAAAATGCCGAAGATGCTTAAGACCTTCTAACGTAGCTCGCACCACATTGTGAGGATTATCCCTACGTACCGACTTCGTGAGAACATTTTGAACTCCAGCTACCTCTAAAATCGCCCGAACCGAAGAACTAGCAATGATTCCAGTACCCTCGGGAGCAGGCTTCATCAGAACCTGACTTGCTCCAAAATAACCTACAATCTCATGAGGAATAGTACTGCCTTCTAATGGAACACGCATCAAATGCTTTCTCGCCTGCTTACTCGCTTTCTTAATGGCCTCAGGAACTTCTCCGGCTTTTCCTAAACCTACCCCTACTTGTCCATGCTTATCCCCGACAACCACAATCGCCGCAAAACTGAATCGACGACCCCCCTTCACCACCTTGGCACATCGATTGATATGAATCACCTTTTCTTCAAAATGAGATTCCTCATCCTGTCTTCCTAAGTTCGATGCCATAACGCACTCCTTCGCAAAAAAAACCACCTAAAAATTCAAACCGCCCTCACGAGCCGCGTCAGCCAAAGCCTTGATGCGCCCATGATAGACATACCCACTTCGGTCAAAAACCACATGAGCAATCTGCTTAGCCAAAGCACGCTGAGCCAAAGCACCCCCCAAAACTCGAGCACCTTCCACATCATTTTTGATCTTACCGCGAAACTCTTCCTCTAAAGAAGAAGCAGCCACCAAAGTGTGACCCTTGACATCATCCACCAATTGTACGTACAAATTGCGATGGGACCGAAAAACAGAGAGCCTTGGTTTTTCAGCAGATCCTTCAATTTTCGAACGAATACGTTTTTTTCTTTTAAATCTAATAACTTGCTTTGGGTTCGTCACCCGACGTATCTGCGTAGCCATTCTATCCTCGCTTACTGCGCTCCAGCAGCTTTACCTTCTTTGCGAATAATTTTTTCGTCCGAATACTTAATTCCCTTGCCCTTATAAGGCTCAGGCTCACGAAATGAACGAATCTTGGCAGCCACCATCCCTACCAACACCTTATCCACACCCGCTAAAACAATATGTGTATTATTTTCCACCACAGCAGTGATTCCCTCAGGAAGCTTGTACTCTACCGGATGGGAATAACCCAATGTCATCGTTAAAACAGAGCCTTTCACCGAGGCACGATAACCCACCCCTACAATGTCCAATGACCGAGTAAACCCCGTATGCACTCCGTGCACCATATTATAAACAAGCATACGTGTGAGACCCTGCATAGCCGAAGCCTGTGCATGAGTGCTATCTTTCAAAATTGCAATAGAATCAGCTTCCAACTGAACCTGAACCCCTTTCGGAATCCAATGACTCATCTTTCCCTTAGGCCCTTCCACTTGCAAATAACCATCACGAACCTGTGCCTTCACTCCTTTGTTGATCTTGACCGGCAACTTACCAATACGTGACATTTACCAAACCTCGCATAAAATTTCGCCGCCCAACTTCTGCTTGCGCGCTTGATTTCCGGTGATCACTCCCCGAGAGGTAGAAACAATGGCCACACCCGCTCCATTGAGCGGACGAGGCAAACTTTCATAACCTGAATACCTTCTTAACCCAGGACGACTGACTCTGCGAATGCCTTGAATGACACTTTCTCCCGCATCTGTGTATTTTAGATAAACTTTAATCGATAAATGCGCACCGTCGCGCATGAGTCGAAAGTTTTTGATATATCCTTCTTCTTTCAAAACACGCACCATATTGGCTTTTAACCGAGAAGCTGGAACTTCTAGCTTTTCATGCCTTTCTCGAGTGGCGTTACGAATCCTTGTTAATAAATCCGCAATGGGATCTGTCATACTCATATGTTCACAATTCCTTTGATACTTGGTACGTTCTATTTATCACCAGCTCGACTTGGTAACACCCGGCAATTGTCCTTTCAACGCCAAACCTCTAAAACACAACCGACAAAGATTAAACTTACGCATATAAGCCCTTGCACGACCACAGATCGGACATCTATTTCGCACACGAACAGCAAATTTCGATTGCTTACCGATCTTTTCCAGTTTGCATTTTTTAGACAAAACTTTTCTCCTTCATGACTTTTTCCTTTGTATTGGTGTTCGATAGACTTCCATTTTTTTCAACCTCCTACTTACGAAATGGCATACCAAGATGAGTCAACAAAGAACGCGCATGCTCATTGCTGGATGCCGTCGTAGTAATCGTAATCGTCATTCCACGAATTTTATCAATCTTATCGTAATGGATCTCGGGAAAGATAATCTGCTCCCGAATCCCTAAAGAAAAATTTCCTCTCCCGTCAAAAGACTTAGGACTAATGCCTTTAAAATCTCTAACACGCGGTAAAACCACATGAAGCAAGCGATCTAAAAACTCATACATCCTGGCTCGACGTAAAGTAACCATCACACCCACAGGGTTGCCAGCACGTACCTTAAAAGCAGCAATCGCTTTACGTGCACGCGTCAAAACAGGCTTCTGACCCGTGATCAACATGAGCTCTTCAAAAGTCCCATCAAGAACCTTCGGATTGACAACCGCATCTTTTACTGCACAATTGACGACCACTTTTGACAAACGAGGCACCTGCATCGGGCTTTTAAACTGGAACTCTTTTTGCAAGGCAGGAATAATTGCTGATCGGTAATACTCCAACATCCTCGGAATACCACTAGGAGAAACCCGCGTCTCTCCAGGCTCCGCAATCACTACACCTGATTCTTTTTGAGATTTCTTGGCACGCGCACGAGCTGTCTCAGAAGCAGCCTTCTTAGAATCTGCTGACTGCTTTTGTTTCTCTTCTTTCGATTCCTTCGCCGTCATCCAGCCTCCTCAATCACGCCGCATCCAAAGGATGATCACAGCGCTTACAAAAACGCACTTTGCGAACTCGGTTTTCTTTCGATAAAACACGCACCCCATGACGGACCCCACGATTACACGCAGAACACATCAGAAGCACGTTAGAATAATGAATGGGAAGCTCCTTCTCAACCACTTTCCCTGGTTCTCGAGCAGTTTTGCGATAACGACGAGAGACCACATTGACTTTTTCCAATAAAACAGAACTACCGTTGGGATCGATTTTTAAAATCTTCGCAGTTTTTCCCTTTTCTTTTCCTGTCATCACCTGCACAAGATCATTTTTACGAAGCGAAATTTTCTTATATTCAATTTTCATAACAACCTCATAGCACCTCAGGAGCCAAAGAAATGATCTTAGAAAACGCCCGAGCACGCAATTCACGGGCAACGGGACCAAAAATACGCGTCCCAATCGGCTCGTTCTGATTGTTAATTAACACAGCAGAGTTTACATCAAACCGAATATAAGTACCGTCATGTCGATTCACTTCTTTTTTCGTGCGAACAATGACCGCTTTTAAAATTTCACCTTTTTTGACTTTTCCACGAGGAGCCGCATCTTTCACTGCCACGACAATCACATCACCTAAAGAAGCGTACCTTCTCTTAGTGCCCCCCAAGACTTTAATACACATGACAGATTTGGCCCCCGAATTATCTGCCACATCTAAACGCGTTCGCATCTGTATCATAAAACTCTCCTCACCTCAGACGTTCAGCTCAGCGCCTTGAACACCTTTTCTCAAGATGGCTTGCAGCACCCAACGTTTCTTACGACTCATAGGCCGTGACTCCACTAAAGTCACTTGATCTCCTACTTTCGCTTCATTTTTTTCATCATGAGCCTGATAACAAGTCGCACGTGAGATGTATTTCTTATAAAGCGCGTGTTTCACTTGACGCGCTACTTTGACCACAATCGTCTTTTGCATCTTATCGCTCACTACCACACCACGCATTACACGCCTATTTTGAAGCGAATTGCGTTCAGACTTTTCTTTCAACTGCTCCATAAACCATCAACCTATTGAAACCTTTCTCTCAGGTGCACGACCTGCACGTATACCTTCCAGCGTACGCATACGCGCTAAACTCTTCCTTAAACGCCAAAAAATCGCCGTATCAGTCAATTGCATAGTAGCTTTTTGAATGCGAGCTTCAAATAATGCTGCCTGCGCCTCTTTGATTTTCTCACTGAGCTGCTGATCTGACAATTCCTGAAGCTTTTTCCATGCTTTACTTGCCATGATTCCTCCTCAGGCCGAACGAAGCGGCTGCTTTTTCTCTAACTTACGCTTTCGCAATAACTCAGCATGCGATCGAGCAAGCGCTTCCGTTGCTCTGCTAATTGCCTTACAATGGATAGGAAGCTTATTATTAGCAAGCCGAAGCGCCTCAAATGCTTCAGCCTCTGCAATACCGTCCATCTCAAAGATAATTCTTCCAGGCTTAATGACAGCGACCCATTCTTCCACATTCCCCTTCCCGGACCCCATTCGAGTCTCAGCGGGTTTCTTGGTGATGGGCTTATCCGGAAAAATACGAATCCAGATCTTGCCACCTCTTTTGACATAACGAGTCATAGCCACACGAGAAGCCTCAATCTGACGAGAAGAGATCCTCCCACACTCGGTAGCCTGCAAACCAAAAGATCCAAAGAACAAGGAACCCCCTCGGTCAGCCATGCCACGCATATTGCCTTTTTGCTGCTTACGCCATTTAACTTTTTTTGGTGATAGCATGAATTAAGCTCCTTGATGAACTGTCTTGGAGTCGCTTTGAGACTGCTTCCTTAAAACAGGCACTTCCCCATGATAAACCCAAGCCTTCACTCCAATGACTCCGTAAGTAGTGCGCGCTTCCGCTGTACCGTAGTCCACATTCGCACGCAAG
>DAISZI010000332.1:0-1877 GCA_036824885.1 Oligoflexia bacterium | reverse complement strand
GCCGGAAGGTTTCTCCTAAATTTTCTTGAAGCGATCGCGTTAAGGGGTCGTTTAGTTTCTTTTGACTCCTTAAACTTTCAATTTTTGCCCAAGAAGTCCCTCCTACTCCCGCAGTTTCGATACCGTGAAGTGGGAGGTCTTTTAATTTCCAAGCCGTGCGCTGGGAGATGCCACAACCGATTTCTTTGATAAAAACGGGAACTTGAAGTTCTGGAATTGTTTTTTGTAATTTTTCAAGCAGATGGCTGAAATTTCGATTCCCTTCTATCTGTAAAATTTCTTGTAACGGGTTGAGATGAAAATAAAATCCATCGCAATCAATGGCTTGAATTAAGTTTTGGATTTGTGAGGTAGAGACCTCTTGCAACTGAACGGCACCCAAGTTTCCCAAAAGAACTGGGATATTCGGAGCAAACTCACGCATAGCGTAGGACTTTTTAAGGTTGGCATCTGTGAGCATGGGTCTTTGGGAGCCTAAGGCTAAAGCAATGCCTGTTTTTTCTGCTACGAGAGACAGGCGCTCGTTGATTTTTTGAGCACGCTTGGTTCCCCCTGTCATAGCTCCTATAATCAGGGGAGCTTGGAGTTTTTTCCCTAAAAATTCTGTGCTTAAGTCAATTGCGTCAAAATCAAGTTCAGGCAAGGCGTCATGTTCTAAAACAAAAGAGGCAAAGCTTGAATTCTCGGAATAATATTCTACTTTTTCACTAAGGCAAAGGGAGATATGGTCGTCTTTTCTTTCATGAATTGAGTGCATTATGAGTATTCCGGTAAAGATCAAGATAAAGTTGTTTTTTTGATGAATTTCGGTTTTGTGGTGGAGTGCATTCATAAACCGTTCCATGGATGCTGTCTTTAGGATTATGAAACTCTTCGAGTTTACTGTGGGAATTGTTCATGAGATCAATTTTTCCATGCCCGGAGGGAAGATCGAGCATGTACTTGGGTAAGGCAGGTCCTGAAAGTCGCTCTTGAAGTTGGGTGAAGATCACTTTTCCCTTATGGATGCCAGGACGGAAGTGAAAAGTACCGGGTGTCCAATCAGGATAGTGTAAGTAATAAGGCAGTACTCCTGTGAAGTAAAGTGTTTCAAAAAGTTCTTGCAAGCAAGAGGTAGAATCATTCACTTCCTTAAGCAAAACAGATTGATTGAGAAGGGGAATGCCTGATTGACGAAGTGTTTTTAATGTCTTTTTAGCTAGTGGTGTGAGTTCTTTCGGGTGATTAAAGTGACTTACTATGAGTACTTGAAAATGCCAGGTATGAGTGAGTACTTTCAGGAGTTCATCGGTGAATCTCACAGGTAGCGTAACTGTCATGCGAGTATGGATGCGTACCATTTTTAAATGAGGTATTTGATCTAATTGATGAAAGAGTCTGTGTAAAGAGAGATCACTTGTTGAAAGAGGGTCTCCGCCCGTGAGAATGATTTCTTCTATTTCTTGATTTTTTAGGAAATACGCCAAAGCTCCATCCATGGGACTGAGGTAAAGTTCTTCTTGAGGCGACAATTTATTGAGTTGAACCTTTCGAAAGCAAAAGCGGCAAGATACTGCGCATAGGGTTGAGACGTGTAAAAGGGCTCGTTTGGAGTAACGATGCGTGATGCGTGGTGTTACGCAATTTTTATAATCTCCTATGGGATCTGAGGACCAAGGAGTGCAACGCTGGTAGATCTCTTGGGTGAGTTTTTTAGCCCATTCTGGCAAAATGGGATCGATTTCATCGAGATGAGGGATGGCCTGTTTGAAGATAGGGCAGTCTGTGGTGTTTTCGATGAGGTCTGCATAATAGGGGGTCACGTGGATCTGAAATTTTTTTTCTAAATTTTTCAATGATTCAGCGTCAGTCTTTTGTAAGATATTTCGTTGTAGAAG
>DAISZI010000331.1:0-1882 GCA_036824885.1 Oligoflexia bacterium | reverse complement strand
CACTCAAATCGGAACTAATCGCTATTTGCGCAGGCCCGAGCTGAATCTGACTCCAAGAGGGTGCGCCCTCCCAAAGCCAAAAATCCTGAGAAGCCCCCATCAGAGCACTCGTCCACTGAATATGCAAGGCGGAAGACTCAGCAGACACAAGCTTGCTTGACTCAAAAGCCACAACAGCATCCGCATGGGACAAGAACTGATCCACCATCCATGCATAAGGCAACCCTTTTTGGGCTAAAACCCAAGGACGAAAAGGCATCCCAGGCGGCTGCCACATAAAAGGCACCTGATAAGATTTCCCAGAACTCAGAAAACTCAAAAAAGTCCCTGGAAGGGCTAAAACACCGGCAGTCTCTCCCTCTGAGACCCGAAGGGTTCCATCCACTCCCAATTCATGCGTGATCCAAGACCCGAGCAAAAGCATCAAAATGCCAAAATGAGCAAGAAGAAAAGAAAAGTGCCTTTTTTTCCAAGGGTAGCGCTGAATCACCACCGCAAGAATATTCGCCCCTAAAAGCCCGAGCCATGCCTTAAAAAACCAGGCATCATAAACAAAATACTGAGCAGTCGGAGTGTCGTAAGAAGCCTCCAAAAAAGTGGCAACGCCCAAAAAAAGAGCAAGCACCAGAATCACCACAACCGCAAGCTTCAATGAGCTTAAGAACTCAAAAAAACGATGCCCAAGCCCCACCCAAGAACTCTGCTTACCAGAGAAATGCGCCAAAACTAAAGCCCTTGCATACTGGGAAGACCCAAAGCAATACTAGCGCCGACATCAGGTAGAGGAACCCCACTCGGAATCCAAGCAACTCCCGCTAAATTCAAAACCTGCCTTTGCACGAATCCTTCTTCCCCAAAAAGACCAGGCTTTTCATCACACACAAAATCATAAATCTTTTTACGGTACCATCCGGCATTTCTTCCTACAGCAATACGAGCCATCGAACGCAATTTTTTTGCTTGACAGTAAGGCTCTCTTTCTCCTGGTCCCGTAAAATCAATGAGCAAGTCTACCTTACCCCAAGAGGCCCTCTGCTGAGCCAAAGGCGTTTCAAAAAAAAGACCCGCACCAGGATAAGCACGGAGAATCTTTTGACGAAGAGCGTGAACATCATATACTATGCCATGCGAAGACAGGATCACGAGAATTTTTCGAATCCCCTGAAACCGAGATACAACTTTATCAGTTGCCTCTTCCATCTTTTGTAAAGAATACTCAGACTCCTGATCTACTGGCTGTCTCATGGTGTCACCATACCAGAATTTAACATGGCCCGCAGGCAAAATTTCCACGCCTAAGCGAGGATTCACCCCCGAGAGCATGAGAATGTAATTTTTTTAGTTGATGTAACGAATCACAACAAGAAAACCCCTCATCTTTACAGAATCTCAAGCGTTACCGGAAAAAAACTCAAAAGACTTGGTTTAGCAAGCCTTCATGGGCTTCCGACTTCAAAAATCGTAGCGAAAGCCTCCAAGAGAAAAAAAAGATATAAAATTTCAACCCTTTGTGGAATGCTACCTGAGGAAGACCTGAATGGGGATGTCCGTGTCGCGGACGTGCTCAAAGAGTAACCCGAGCCAGAAAGCCACGGCTTAACCAGCTAGAAGTAATGATGATAAAGCCCCTCCATCTGAATTGGAAAGAAATCCAAGAACTCATCAATCACATCAACCCTAAGATCGAAAATCTCTTCGTCGAGCGTGTGATCATCCCCGAACGCTCTTATTTTCCAGAAGGCTACCTGAAGGGGGAATGGGCTCTTCGACTCACCGGTAAAAAGCAAGAAGGCACCTTGCTCATGAGCGTGCGTCCTCAGCACCCTTACTTCTTCTGGTACTCTCAAAAATTTCGATCCTCTACCTCAGCAACCCGAAGCTC
>DAISZI010000057.1:0-8077 GCA_036824885.1 Oligoflexia bacterium | reverse complement strand
AGGTGCGGATGCCACCGATCGATCCAGGACGCCTTCCTTGACTATTTTTTTAGGAACTTTCAAAATTAATTGATTGCCTTGAGAAAATACCTCTGCTAACACAGGAAGCTTCAATTTGACGATCACTTGAACAGTCTTAGCATCCATTTGCTTGGCCTCAATCGATTGTACATTTGCTTCAAAAGAAGACGTGTCAATCTTTTGATGACTCGTTTCGTCAAGTATACTATCTGAAAGCTCTAAAAGAACATTATTATCTAAAAAATTCTGTGTTTTGGTAAACTTCAAAGCAGCATCTGCATCTACCGTCACTTCGGCATTTAAATCGGATGCATGAAAATAGATATCTTTGATATGAGTATCTGCCGCAAGAGAGGCTTCAAAAAAAAACAGAATCCATATCCATCTGGGGTTAAAATTCATTTTTTTCAACTCCATTTTTGATTTCTGAATCTTCCTTCTTTTTTTCATTGGCTATTTTAGCTACTGAAAAAACAGATTGCGTCGCCTCTGACAAGGCTAACTCGCGTCGAACAATCTCCCACTCTCCGATAATATTTAAAACCTCTTCTTGAACCACTATTTTCTCTGGAAGAATCTTCAAAAGAACGCCACGATTTTTTCCTATTTTTCCATTTTCTTCTAAAAAATAAGATTTCTTGTCAGGCGTCATAATCATCGCTTTTTTGCTTTTTAAGCCAGTAATAACACCAAGCAATTTCAACTCATTTAATCCATATTTTTGCAATACCATTTCATTCGAAGAACTTACTGTTAATACAGGAGGAGCCCTGAAAGGATCACGTAATAACAAAAAAGGATTCATCTTTTTTCGTAACTCCTCTTTTTTTTCATCAGAAGTCATTTCGTCACCCTTGGCTATTGATCCATACAAAGAAATCAAAAAGATCATCCATTTGATCATAGAATTTCTTCCTTGATAAAGCTTTTTTCAATCCACAGAAAAATTTGGAATCGAACTTAAGTCACTCACACCGTCAGCAGATGATCCACGATAAACATAAGTTTTTACCTTAAGCAGCCCCTCCAGCATAACATATTTCTCAGCATTAGGAACTAAAGAATGCATAGTTAATTCGTGAATCACAATAATTTCAGAAAACTGACTAATTTTTTCCAAAAAAATAACAAACTGATGAAAAACTGCGTTAAAACTTATGGAAAAATACTTTTCAGTATAGTATTCCCTTTCCAGAGTTTCTCCAGGCTTAATGCCTAGCACTTGTATTCCATTTTTTTTTGCCTCTTCTACAATCATTTCTATTTTTTCAGCAATATTTGATTTTTCTGAAAGACTTTCCTTCATTCCTTGAAGCTCTTGCAACAAAGCTTGAAGCTCTATTTTTTTTTCTTGCAATTTCTTAATAAAATCTTGCAATGAGGAAATTTTTTTTCGCGACTGTATAGTCGCTTCATCTGCTGCTTGAATTTGAGCCATCTTATCAAGAAAAGGAGATGCTGAAGTATTAAAAAAAGAATAGTAGTCGTACCCCAAATAGACTAAGAAACCAAAAAACAATAGCCCTACAGGAATTCTGCTTAATATCGAAAATAACTCATCCATAATGATTCCCTATTTTTTAGACGAAACCATAACAAAATGAATATTTTGTATTTTTTTTTGAGCCTCAACTAACTCTAAATTAGAAAAAAAAGCATCTTTTTTCATTTGTTTCACAAATTCTGCAATGAACTTAAAGTCTAGAGAATCTCCTTGAATAATAAAATCATTCTCCTTGAGAGTAATGGTATCTAGCCATACATTCTTAGGAATAGTATTTGAAACAAAAAGCATCGCATTTAAAACTATATTTTTTTTTGCCATCAAATTTTTGATTGTTTCAAGTTTGATACGAACACTTTTTTCATTATTATCCATCGTATTTTTCATCGTATCAAACTCCCGCGTGGAATCCATCTTATGCTGAATTTTTGATAACTGATTTTTTTTATCATCTAAAACTTGCTGTAATTTATTCAATTCATTTTCCTTGTACTGATCAAGACCATAAAAAGCACCATAGCCAAGAACTAAAAAATAAAACCATTTTTTCAAAATAGGATGGTTCAAAACAGAAAATTGAATTTTTTCTATCGAGACAACCCGAGAAGAATCACGCTGCACTCGAACCTCCTTTTTGATTAAATTAATTTTAATCATTTCCATCCAGCTCGTACAGCAAGTCCAACGGGAATAGCTGCTAAGGAAGCAATTTTATTTAAGTATTCTTGAGTAAAAACTTTAGCATCGTAAGTAACAGTATAAAAAGGATTGATCAATTGAGTCGGCAACCCTAAGGATTCTTCAAAAGACTCCGGCAATCCTTCTAATTTTGAACCCCCTCCTGTCAGCAAGAGGCAAGAAATCTGAGGCCCTGCAGAAGAAGCATGGTAAAAATCTAAGGATTTATTAATTTCTATAGAAAAATTTTCTATAGCAACGTTGATGAGATCACTGACTTCTTGAGGAAGAGAACCATCTTGAGATCCCCCCACCTTCAAGGTTTCAGCATCCACATAGGAAAGATTGAGTTTTTGTTTAATTTCTGCCGTCAAATGAGATCCTCCTAAAGGAGTATCTTTTGTAAAAATAGGAATGCCCTCACAAATAACCACCATCTTCATAGAGTTCGCTCCAATATCAACAACGGCAACCGCTTCATGAGATCGAGGAGGATAAATCAATTCGTATAAATGCTGAAGAGCAAAAAAATCAATATCCATAATAGAAACTTTTAACCCAGCTTCTTCAATACATCCTTTGTAACTTTCTAGTGCCGTTTTTTTGACAGCAACCAGCATGATATCTTTTTGAGGTCCTTTTTTTTTGGTAAGAATTTGATAATCCATGACCACTTCATTAACATCAAAAGGAAGGTATTGCTCCGCTTCCCAAAAAATTTGTTCTTGAATTTCTTTTTCATTGTGAATTTCTAATTGAATTTTTTTGACAATGACTGAAGATCCTGAAATAGAAGAACAAACTTGCTTGTTTTTTAATTTCATTTGATTCACTAAGGTCTTAATACTCTCTGTCACTGCGATCGTATTGACAATTTCTCGATCCAAAATGGCGTCTTCAGGTAAATGAACCATCCCAAAGTGCATGAGCTTCCAAAGCTTTCCTGCCCGCTTTAATTCAATGAGCTTCACAGAAGAAGATCCGATACTCAATCCAACAACATGAGAAGGCGCCCAAGAAAATGAACTGATAAAATTTTTCAAAAACCCCATAGTCCTCCCTCAATTTTTACCTGCTGCTTGCAACCTAATCAAAAACCATTTCTGCAGAAGGACCTTGAATGAGTAAAATAGACAATCGATCCAATCGCTGAGATTGTAAATCCCGAACGGGAAGAATAGCAAATCCGACAAGAGGCTGACCTTGAGCATTCCAATGATTGCCCAACCAAGGATCGTAACAAAAATCTGACACAAGCCCTGGAATACCTAAAGCCTCCCCTTCTGAAGGATTCAACCAAGTTAAAAGCTCGGAACTTTGCTTAAGTTCCGAAGTCCGAATTTTGACACCTTGAGCATCCGAACAATGCTGAACCTTCTCCACCGTATAAGTAAGACTCTGAGGGTCCGCAAAACGCATCCGATAAACCTCACGATTCACCCGCGCTTCGCGTTTCATCTGATTGATTTGCTCAGCTAAAAGCTCAGCAGCAAATCGACTCTGCCAATGAGGAAACCGATCCATGACCACAGGAACAGCAGAAAAAAAAAATACCAAAAAAACATCGGCCAAAATCCAAAGCAAGCGCTTGCGCTTGAAACGCGCCTCTACTTTTTCCCAAAGCTCGTAATGCTGCCACTTCGTCTGAAATAAACGCTGCTCCTCTAATTCGGCATCATCCATTTCAACCATAAAGATTCTCCAAAAAAATAATACGATAATGCTCCAACAATCAAAAAAGGACCAAAAGGTAAAGCCGTTTGTGTCCAATGCTGTTCTTTTCGAACCAAGGCATACCCCATGCCCACCACACTTCCCAACAAAGAACTCAAAACGATAGTGACAAAAACTCCCTCAGGTCCTAAAAATGTCCCGATCATCGCCAAAAGCTTGATATCGCCTCCCCCTAAACCCGACTGATTGCGAACAACAAAATAAACCCACGCAAGCGCATAAAAAACACAAAAACCCAAAACAGAGCCTAAAAAACAAGGCAACCAACCCCCAGGAACCATCCAGGACGTTCCCATCCCTAAAATCCATCCTACCCAATTGAGCTCATCAGGAATGATACGATGCTCCAAGTCAATGAAAGTAATAGCTAAAAAAAGCACGAGCATGGGCCAAATACGAAACCATAAAAGAGCATTCCAACCCGTATGCAAAAAAGCCAACCAAAAAAACAAGCCACCTAAAATTTCAATCCAGAAGTAACGCGACACAATAGGATTCCGACAAAAACGGCACTTGCCTCCCAAAAACAAGTAACTCAAAACAGGGATCTTATCCTTCCATAAAATACTTTTCTGGCATTGGGGACAATAGCTTGGCCGAAAAACGACCGACTGCTTTTGAGGTAATCGAAAAACTAAAACATTGGTAAAACTTCCAAAAATTAAACCCAAAACCACAGAAAAAAAATCTAGCATCAAAGTTCCCGAGATAAAATGACGGCAGAAGCCAACGATAAACTACAACCTACCATGAGAAAAGCGTAGAGAACACTTCCTAAAACCCAAAAAGAAGGCATAGGAAGCTGATAAAAAACACGAGTTCCTAAATGAAAGTACTCAAAATGAGGCAGAACCACCCGCAGCACCTTCCATAACCACTGAGTACCCCCTTGCTCCAAAAAACGAAGCTGAGAATGGGTGTTTCCTAGTGCATAAAAACCTACCGAGAAAATCACACTCAAAGCACTCGTCGTAAACGTTGAGAAAAAAAGAGCAAAACCCGCAAGAATTAAGCTTTCTAAGTATAAAAGACACAAGGCCTGAAAAAAGATACCAGAGATCCAAGGTCCATGAAAAACTAGATTCAAAATACCCATCAAAGTCAAAGCAAGCAAGAACCAGTGAAGACTCAAAATGCCCACCAAGCCAAAATACTTACCTAAAATAAAATGCACACGAGATAAAGGACGGCAAAACACCAAATGAGCCGTTTTTCTTTCCCACTCCCGCCCCAGCAAAGAAGCCCCTAAAAGAACCCCCAAAGCACAGCAAGAAAGCGATAAACCTGAGAGCCCAAAATGAAAAACCACCCTCTGCGGTTGAATAAAAGACAAGTGAGAAGCAAAAACGCCCACACTCAAAAGACAAGCTCCACAAAGAAGCACATTATAAAGAACCTTCTCCCTCAAAATCTCCAAAAAAGTCACCTGCGCAATCGCTAAAATTTTCAGCATCCGTTCTCCCCCATGGTCAAACCCTCTTCTCACCTTCTCTAACCAATCTAACCCAAATGAATCCATTATCGCAGGAAGATGAACTTCGAATCCCCCTATACTTGACTTAAAGCATCAGCTACTTTTCTGAGTCTGGATATCTTCTGGTTTCCATCAAACCATACATCATGACACGATCAAAAAATTCAGCAATACACTTTCTTTGCATGAGCTAGAGCAACAAAGTCTTTGTGTCACACATGCAATCTTGATCATTTCTACTCCTCGTCGAACCTCGGTTACTGACTTCAAGCTAGTGCGACAAGTGATTCCAGCAGTCCATCAACCCAAAAGGGAAGCCATAGTCTCAACTGTACATGCCTCAAAAATTCACGTAAAAAATACTTCTTGTAAAAAAAATAAAAACTTGATTCAATGGAACATGTACAAAAATAGATTTTTCTTCAGTCAAAATCTCCTCCAAAAATTATTGCTTCTTTCTGTTTTTCTTGCTTGGAATACCGCTTGGTCCATGAGAAAAGCAAAAAAGCCATTAACACTAGAAATAGTTTACTTTTATGACAAGCATGTCTACAGGCGTATTTTCAAGTACTTGCCATCATCAGATATTATAAGCTTCAGACTAACCGCTAAAGCATCACCTGACGTTTCGGAAGCAGCAGATTTCGTCTGCTCAAGTCGACCATTGTCTCTGAATCAAAGGTATATTTCTGATGAAATTTACTCTAGCATTAAGAAAGGTCATTGCAGAAAGATTGCAGTACTTACAGTTTCTAATTTTTCCAACGCAATGCTGAACCCTCGTATCTTAGAAGAGCTTCCTGACACCCTAGTAGCATTATCTATCGACAGAATGTATGATGAGAATCATTATTTTGATGAGGAATTTTTGGAGGGACTTTTATTGGCTCTCTCCGAACTTAAAAATTTGTCAAAGTTAAGTCTTAAAGGACATGGAATCACCGACAATGATGTAAACAAAATCATGAATGTGCTCATGGATAGGGAAACCACCATTGCTAAAACACAAAAAATTACCGACTTAGATCTTTCTTATAATAATATTGGAAAAGATGGAGCCTCTGACATTGCTCAAATGCAAGAGATTCGAAAGCTCAATCTCTCACATAATGAAATGAAAAAAAAAGCAGCAGTCTTTATTTCTCAGATGCACAATGTTACCGATTTGAACCTGAGCTTTAATTGCATCACATGTGATGGAGCCGTCACTATTTCTCAAATGAAGTTCATTATCCATTTAAATCTTGCGAACAATTGGATCTCTGAGCGTGGAGCTATTGCTATTTCTCAAATGAAGGGAATTGTCGACTTAGATATCTCTCAGAATATTATCGAGGCTAAGGGGCTGACTAAGATTGTTCAAATGCAAGGGATTGTAAAATTAAACATCAGTGAGACTATGCGATCTGTGAATCCCTCCCAACACGAAGCTCAAATCAATGCAGTGAAAGAAATTGCTGGCAAGCAAGAAGTAGTAGAGCTACATCTTGCAAGCACTAATATCCAAGATCACGGAGCCACTGAGATTTCTCAGATACAGGGTCTTCGAACATTAAATCTAGGAAACAGTCTCAACAAAATCACAGCAGATGGAGCATATGCCATTGCTCAAATGCGAGAAATTACCGATTTGAATCTCAGAGAGAATAAAATAGGAGATCTTGGAGCCTTCTATCTTGCTCAAATGAAGGGCGTGATAAGATTGAATCTGAGCTCCAATTTCATCGGAGATGAGGGTGTGAATCACCTTGCTGAAATGCGAAGTATTCAAACCTTGATACTCAGTTCCAATAAAATCAATAACAATCATACCGCAATCATTGCTCAAATGAAGCAGATCACCAAGCTTGATCTCAGTGATAATACTATTGACGATAGTGGAGTTTTGAACATTTTTGAGATGAAAAAAATCATTCAGTTAAATCTTTCGAAAAATTTCATCAGAGATTCTGGAGCTTTGAGTATTGCACAAATGCCCGAGATAAGAGACTTGGATCTGAGAGGCAACAAAATCACAATTACTGGAGCTATTGGGATTGCTGAAGTGCCAAGCATTCACGAATTAAATCTCAGAGGCAATAGAATCAGTCAAGATGAAGCAGCTATCATTTCTCAAATGTTCTGCATTCACATTGATAAAATATGGAATATTTCAGACCGATATGACTATTTTTCAATTCAAAATAAAAATGAAAATAGCGATGATGATGAAAATCAAAACGATCACTCACGTGAGTATAAAGAGCTTTAGCAAACTCAAGTCGTAGACTTAAATTTGAAAGATGGCTTCTAAACGCGAACGAGTTCCTCCTCCCTGCAGGACATGCACGGAGAAAAGTCATCTTTTAAAATAAATGCAGTGCTATCGTTTTATCAAAAAAAGGCATGATGTCCTTATTAGCTAAAAGGTGGGGCACTCCTTCAGAACGTGCATTAACGACGTTGATATCAACTAAGTGTAGTGAATAGAAAGCCTGAAGTACATCAATAAAATTTAAGATTCTCGCCCTGAATCAAAAATTGGTCCAAGACCCTACGGTAGACGCCATTGAGATACAAATCCAATTCTTGAGTCTTAATCACCGCCGATTCACAAGGGAAGTGCATTGATATTAATTAAAACCATAGAGTCAAAAAAGACATCTCAGGGCCAGTTCCTCGTGTAT
>DAISZI010000056.1:0-8090 GCA_036824885.1 Oligoflexia bacterium | reverse complement strand
TATTGAAAAAATAGCGATCTATTTTAATGTCTATGCGTCTTTTAAAATTTTTAACATAAAAACATTAATCTTTGTGATTTTAAGAAATTTGTGTTTGTTTTAGAAAAAATAGTTTACAGATGATTGTCTAAAAATTTTTATATTCTATATAAAATTGTTGATACATATATTTTTTATTCTTTTTTTGTATGCGTACGAAAGTTGCATCAATGTTAGTTATGAAAAAAATAAATTTTTTTATGATAATAAGTTTCTTGTTCTTTCAGTCTTATTCTGTAAATGCTATGCATCACGATACTCTAAACGTGGGTGCATTAATAGGAGGAGGTACTGCCGCTATATTGTTAGGTGCCAATTGCTGTAAACATTTATATGTAGCTGAACCAAAAGAGGAGAATAAACCAGGTCAAGATGAAGAACGACATTTCAAAAAGGATGAACCTATTAAAACAGACGAACAACCAATCAGACGGATCGTGCGGACCGAATCTAATGGATCAGATAAATCTAGCAATGAAAGTGTTTCATCTACTAAAGCAGTGGTACATACAGATGAATTTACGGAAAGTAAGAGTAACGGTGAGAAAAATGAAAAACTTTCAGACGAAAGCAGAAGAAATGATTCTGTTAGAAATGATTCTTTTGCTGAAAGGAAAAAATTCTCTTGTTTCCCATCTATGAGGTTATGTCAAAAGAAAGATCACTGTCATCATAACTTTGACAATACAGTAGATTTTATAAAGGAGTCATTACAAGGAGATACATCTACTCAAGTGGAAACCCCCCCCGATGCAAGAATCTTAGCTCGTGAACAATTTCGAAACGGCTCACAGGCAAAAGACAGTGATCAACGAATCATAGATGAAAGAAAAAATATTGAAATGAAAATACATGATCCAGGAACAGAAGCTAATAATACAAGAGAAGGAAATAATTCGCATCAGTTAGCTGAAACGTTATGCAATGCAGCAGGCTGTGTAAATACTGCTTTAAGTACAACAGGAAATTATGCGCTTGCTGGAGCAAAGTGTGTACGTAATAGATTAGTAAGTGCAGCTACGGCTGCATGCAATGTAGCTACGAATGCATGCAATGCAGCTACGAATGCATGCAATGGAATAAATATTAATAATTGCACGATTGGAAATTAGAGATTCACAAAACATCTTTTATGATAAAGCTCTCGATCATGTATTTGCATAAAAATAAAAGATCGAGAGCTTATATCCCGGATTCCGCACCAAAATATAAAAATATTTCGAATTAGCAAAAAAGTAGTACAGGAAAGAACACTCCCCCTACCAAGTTAAAATTTGGAGCTTGAGAGGGTAGACAAAAGTCTATGATACAGATACGATGGGATATCTCGCATCAGAGTGAATTCTGAGGTATGAGTTTTTTAAGTTTATGCCTTTTTATACCTCTGAGACTAAAAGCCTAGATAGTACCCATTCTGCTAGAGCAACATCTTGAGCCCCAATACCTGAAAAGTCTGCGATGATGGTTTTTGCAATTTCAGGAATGCCTGATTTTAGTACTGTCCCGAGTTCTAGGAGTGCATCCTGTGGGATGGTATTCGCTCTCAAGGCCCTTGCAACATCTCCGAATTTTGCAGCTTGTAGCTTGCTGTCGACGATGATCCTATCAGCTTGAGCAAAAAGTTCATAAGAGAGTTCGCTTTTGTGCCCATCATCGCTTCCGAGTGCAATAACAGCCTTTTTTGATCCTTGAGGGATGTTTTGAATGATAGGATGCTGAGAGGAGGTAGCCGTAAATATTATGTCACATTGTTCAACTAGATCCTCCACACAATCACATACTGAATCCGTGATACTTGTGGCTTGAGCGTGATTGCGTGCATAAAGCATAATATTGGTCTGAGGATATTGCATTCTTAATAAAGTATAGAGCTGACGTGCTAAATTACCGCTTCCAATCATGCCAATATTCGAAGGCTTTCCAGGGATGATTTCTAGCACGAGAAGTCCAGCAATCGCTGTTCTCAGCGTTGTCAGAAAGCCTTGATCTTCTAAGATTGCTTTTACCTCTCCCGTACTCACCTCAAATACCAGGATCAGTCCATGATGGCCTGCTTTACTGCTATTAGCTATTTTAATGAACAAGTTTGGACTACCTTTTTGATAGCCCCCTTTGACGTGGCAATCTCCTCCTACGGCAGGGAAAATAAATTGCATGGGTGCAGGTACATCGTATGCACCTAGTGAAAAATCTATAAATGCGGATTTTTGGCAACGGATCAATGCTTCGATTGATTGAGGTAGCTGTATCTTTTTTTGAATCTGGTTAAGATGAAAGATTTTCATGATGTAAAAACTCTTTGAACTGATCAAGGCATTCGGGCATGTTTTTGCGACCAAACCCAATCCTAAAATAGTTGCTGTTATCGTGATAAAGCGATGCAGGCATTAGGAGTACCTTTTGTGTACGCACTAATTTGTCGCAGAACGAATCGACAGATTCTGTGCCTTTGTAGCTCACAAAACCAACACAACCACCTTGCGGGCGTGTCCACTCAAATAAATATGAATATTCCAAAAAGAACTGATCAAGAAGCCTTAAGTTATCGTTGACAATTTGATTATTGCGTTGCAAAATTTTTTTTTTATTACTCAGTGCTATAATCGTTAATGCTTCAGAAGGTGCACTATTGCAGATAGACGTATAATGCTTCTTATGCTCGATTTTTTTAAGCATCTCCTTGTTTTGACATGCAATCCAACCTATGCGAAGACCTGCCAGACCAAAAACTTTACTCATAGCTCCAAGCGATAATCCTCGGTGGTATAAACAAGACACAGGGGAGGCCCATGGACGATGAGGCTGTCCTAGAAGACGATAAACTTCATCAGAAAAAATCCAAATGCCTCGAGATTCACATAGATGTATAAGTGATTTTAACTCATCTTCTTCGATCACTTGACCTGTAGGATTATGGGGAAAATTAATCACAATACCCTTCGTATGCTGTTTGAGGGCTTTTTTAATGGCATTGAGGTCAATACGCCAATGATACTCCTTCTTCAGGGGTATTTCTGTGATGGCAGCTCCTTGGAGTTTGGGAATCTCAAGAAGCGATTGATAGCAGGGGGTTAAAACGATGATATGATCACCTATTTCTATTAAGGCATGAAGAGCACAAAAGATGCCTTCTTCAGCTCCTGTCAGCATGAGTATATTCTCTGATGGCAGACCCGGATACAGGAATTCAGCTACCTTCTCGCGAAGCCTAGGTAAGCCTGCAGTCTGCGTGTAACTCAGGCGTAAATCATCCCAAAAGTTTTTTTCTTCGTTCGTTGCCATAGCTAAGAGCTCTGACATAGCCAAGCTTTCCGCATCTGAGCAGCATAGCAAGTACTTGGCTGAGAATTCGTATTTTGTGAGGTATTCCTCTAATTTAAAGACATTCATTTTTGCTCGCGTGAAATCAGCGTTTTTTATATCATGGATAATGTTTATTCAGGAATTATTTTAGCCATGAAAATCCATCCACTCAATAAATGAATTATTTTTATTTTTTTGCTCTGAGCACGTTAAGTCATTTCGCAAGTCTAGCATATTGCTGGTAGAAAAAAAACTTGTTTGCCAAAAGAGCTATGCTCTTTTTCACCTGAAGGCATCATAAGATGAGCGGTTCGCTTCTTGTCAGAGGTCTTTCTCAAGAACTCTTTTACCCTTCGTGGAGAAAACTTAAACATTAAATTATAAAAATTTATAAAAAGAGCTCAAAAGACCAGATGTGACCCTTGAGAATGAAGATGGATTGCCTTTCATGACTTAACTGTATTTTTGGGGCAAGGTCCTTTTTCTCTGAAATTAGCTCTTGCTTTGAAGAGGGGGGCAAGGACGAACTTTCATTTCATGAATTCAGTTCTTGTTTCATGGATGGGAAAAAACTTTTTACCATAAAAAATGATGAGGTAAATAGTACAAGGTATTAGGAACATAATAAAGATTCATGTCTATTCCAAAAATAGGCATCGCTTGTTGCAATAGGTAGTAGTAAAGGTAGTATTGCTCGGTATAAGGGAAGGAATAAAATGGATATGTGTTTGGGGTTCCTTGTAAGTAAAATAAGTTTAGGGTATAAAGCACGTAATAAATGTTATACGACATTGATTGCATCATGGATTGAGCGTATAGTTGCATATTGTAATTTGTTCTTACGTCGAAAAGATTTAACGCCATTTCTCGATAATTCTCTAATACTCTGTCAATATAATCTTCTTGTAGGGAAGAAAAGTGACGAGAGACTCTACCGTAAGATTGTCGATTTTTTTTAGAATAAGGATTGATGATCTTTTGAATAGATCGGGCGATATCCTCTTCATCCTCGTTGAGTTGTTCGGGAAGGGTATTTTTTTCTGCAATTCTTAGTAGCTCTGCGAGTTCCTTTTCTGATAATACGATTTTTTGGCTTCTATTCATTTTTGATGCTTGGTTCCTATAAGGGGGAAAAGCATAGCTTAGGTGAGATATAAAAAAATTCAGACTTAAAAAGAAATAAAAAAACTTCTTGTTTTTAGTAACAAAAGGCATAGCTTGCTCCTAGACTCAGTAATTTATTAAAAATTAATTTGAATCAGAGTACCATAATAGCTTCTATCAATCAAGTTTTATTATAAATAGACTTTTGCATTCAGTGATGAGAAAGTCAAGGTGTTTTAGGGAATCAGGGGGCCTCTGCCGCTTTCCATTGGTAACCCAGCTCATCCATGAGTTTTTGGTCTTCTTCTATGCTCGGATTAGGGGAAGTCAGCAATTTTTCTCCAAAAAAAACTGAATTTGCCCCTGAGTAAAAGCAAAGAAATTGTGCTTCTTGGGACATCCCTAAGCGTCCCGCACTTAAACGAATCATGGAGCTTGGGTGGGTGATTCTGAGGGTGGCAATCACTCGTACTATATCAAAATTACTTATTTTTTCTTGCTTTTCTAAAGGAGTCCCTGCAAAAGCAACGAGAGTATTGACGGTGATGCTTTCAGGGGAAGGCTGAAAAGAAGCTAGTTGCTCGATGAAAGCGATGCGGTCTTCGTGACTTTCTCCCATGCCAAGGATACCGCCTGTACAAACCCGTAATCCTGCTTCACGCACATGTTCAAGGGTCTTCAGGCGATCATCATAGGTTCGAGTCTGGACGATTTTCTCATAAAAAGCGCGTGAGGTGTCAATATTGTGGTTATAAAATTGGAGGCCTGCGTCTTTGAGTCTTTGGGCCTGAGTCAGCGTGAGCATGCCTAGGGTACAGCAGGTTTCTAATCCTTCTTCACGTACCGTTTGTACCAATTCAAGGACACGATCAAACTCAGGGCCGTCTTTGACATGCTTCCAAGCAGCTCCCATGCAAAAACGTGAAGCTCCTGCCTGTTTTGCTTGTTGAGCCGCCGCTACCACCTCTGACTGTTCCATCAGGGGGCTGCGATTCACGCCGGTATCGTAATGCGCTGATTGAGGGCAGTAGGCGCAATTTTCAGGGCAACCTCCTGTTTTAATAGATAAAAGAGAAGAAGCTTGGATTTTTTTTCAGGGAAATGCTGATGGTGAATGGCATGGGCTTTTTCGACTAAAGAACTGAGGTCTTGAAAATAAATACGAGCAATGTCTTGATTATTCATTTTTTTCACTTTCATCAAGGGATTTGAAGAGTTTGCATAATTGAAAGAGACGATCGTAGTGGTAGATACCTGTACTGTGTCCATCACTCCAGGTGATGGTGATTGCGTAATTGCCGACTTGATGGATGTCGGTAGGCTTTACATCCGGACGAATTTTTTTGGGTTGTAAAGTGCGTTCTCCGGTGTGCTCGTCTACACAGCCTGCGCAGGGGCAATGGCAGCGTAAGCCAAAGTAAGGCACTAAAAAACGTTCTTGATTACTCCAGACTATGGCCATTTCGGAATTGCCATGGGGATCAATACTGAGGGGATGAAGGTTCTTCTTGAGCACAGTGCCCAAATGGTATATGACGTGAACCCATGAGTCAATGGAAAGTGCCCCCGCTCAAGGGTGCCATTGTTGGATTTGGTTTCATTGCTGAAAAGGGTCATTTGCAGGCTTACTTGCAACGTAAGGACGTTCAGATTTTGGCTGTAGCGGATGGCTGTGAAGCTAGGCGCAAGCTTGCTGAGCGTTTGATCCCTGAAGTGAGGGTATACCCAGATTATCTCAGGCTCTTGGAAGCTGAATCTTCTTTAGATTTTTTGGATATCTGTACTCCTCCCTCAGATCATGCTTGCATTGCTCACGCAGCCTTGGAGAAGGGGCTTCATGTTTTATGTGAGAAGCCATTAACTACGAGTTTTCAGCAGGCTCAGGCACTTTTGAAGCATGCGGGACTTGCCCAGCGTGTGCTTTTTCCCTGCCACAATTATCGGTATGCTCCTGTGGTACAAGCGATTGATCAGATTTTAAAAAGTGGAAAAATAGGCAAGGTGCGTTCTGTTACCTTAAATACTTATCGCAATACTCATGCCAAGGGTGTTGCTGAGTGGAAGACCCATTGGCGTCGTGAGAAAAAAATCAGTGGTGGGGGTATTGCCATGGATCATGGCAGCCATAGTTTTTATCTCATTTTCGATTGGATGGGCGGGTTCCCCCATGCAGTCACAGCGAAGATGACCACCCTTGATGATCGCTATGATACTGAAGATTCTTTTACCGCTGCCCTGAGTTTTCCTCAGGGGATGGCTTATGCACATCTTTCCTGGACAGCAGGGGTCCGAAAAGTCATCTATACCCTTCAAGGAGAAAAAGGCGCCATTACTGTCGATGACGATCGCTTAGAGCTTGCATTGATGCAAGAGACCCAGGGGCCTGATGTAGCTCAAGGCGCCGTTACTTGGAATATGGAAAGGCAGGTTGTTCTTTCCGATTGGATGGATGCAAGTCATGTCACTTGGTTTCATGCTTTATTCGATCAGTTTCAGCAAAAAATTCAAAATCGGGAATGGGTCAATCAAGAAGCTCGAGAAGCCTGTTTTTGTATTCAATTAATTGGTGCTGCGTACTGCTCGGCTCAAGAAGGGTGCCGGGAAGTCTCCCTTGGATGCTCCTGATTCAGTGCTTCTTTTTTTTCTTTGGCCCGTTGGGCAATCGTATACAGTCTTTCTAAAGCAGAGAAATTTGCAAGAACTGCTACCATGCAAAGCATAATGATCATGGGATGAGCGATGGCAATGGAGGCATTGCGATCCCTTTCCAGCCAGGAAATGCTCAGCGGAGAAAGAGCTGCTCCTAGCACGAGGTACAAGGTTCTTTCAGGACGTCGCATGCTTCCTCGTGGAGGTGTGAGGTCTAAGGCCTCGGCTTTAGCCGTCGAGTAGCTGACCATAAAAGAGCCTACTAGCGCAAAAAGAACTAGTACCAGGAAGGTGGGGATGGAATGGTAATAAACGGCAAGACCCATGAAAAAGAAGAACTCGACGTACCGATCTACACTTGCATCTAAGACCTCGCCTGCATCCGAATCGCAACCTAGTGTCCTTGCTACCATGCCGTCTAAGATATCGAGCATCGCTGAAATCGTAGAAAAACAAGCACCAAATCCAAAATGACCAAAAGCAAGCACGAGCCCTGCCAGGGACCCGAAAAAAAGCGATGTCCAGGAGAGCTGATGAGGCGTGATATGGCAGAAAATAAGAAATCGGGATAGCGGTTGAAGAGACCAATAACCCATTTCCATCCATCCCTTACTCAAAAGGGTGCTTCCTCCCTGACGATCGACACGATCAAAGTGAGCTTGACCTTTCAGAAAAAGTCGAACTCCATAACAAAGCGAGAGGGTGACAATCGCGACTAAGAAAACAAAGCTAGAAGCAAAATCTCCTGAAGCAAGTCGCATCATGATTCGAGGGTTTCATCCACCCCATAGTAAGTCAGGCCCAGGTGGTGGATCAGTTCCTCGCTCGTGAGAAACCGCAAGGTGTTTTCAAGCTTCAGAAGTTGTACAGAAAGATCATGCTCCGGATTCAATCCCCTTTGAGCTACCGGTGCCTTAAAGTAAAACGAAAGCCATTCTTGAATGCCCCGCATCTGTGCTCTTTGAGCTAGATCCATGAATAAGGCAAGATCTAAG
>DAISZI010000330.1:0-1896 GCA_036824885.1 Oligoflexia bacterium | reverse complement strand
ACCACGCAGTCCAGGAACATGAAGGCTCCGCGGCTGCCGAGCCACAGCAACAGGAGGACCAATCCGAGGATCAGCAGCAGGGCGACCACCGATGCAGGAATGACCCAGGCGAGGTGATCGAGGAGATAGAGCTTCAGCCGGATCAATTCGTGCCCGACATCCCGCGGGAACTGCTGGTGGGTGCGGTTGAAATTGAAATTCCCGCTGCTCGACCCTCCCAATCCCGCAAGCCACGAGCAGAACCCGATGGCGAGCCACTTGCTGAAATCAAAGGGCCGGAACAGCATCCGCTTCATCCGCTCGATCGCGGGAGAGACGGGGCGGACTACACTGGGGGAAAGAGGGGAGTTCATGGGAGGGAGGCGGAGGGGGAACGTTGGGGCGATTAGACTATTCGACTATTCGACTATTGGACTGTTAGGCTGCTAGGTAAGAAACCGAGGCTTTGGTTGAAATGACACCAACCCAACCATCGCTAGGGTTTTGTAAAGATTCATTGGGGAGTGATGAATGACTCAGCTACGAACTGATTTTATTCAGTTCACTCAAGACGGAGTTGATTTCGTCTTGAGTCAATTTCTTTAGAGAGAAGTAGGAAGCGTGAATTTTCCAAGAACCGCTCTGCTTCACGAGATAGAAAGCGGCATTTCCTATTCCATGATTTTCAAAGGGATTGCTGCATGTCATGCCACCAGTATTATCGAACAGAATAGGAGGGTCGGTTAATCCCTCCACATCCTCTTTGAGTTGCACAAGTTTCTTGGGATCAAACTGCATTTTGCAAATCATCACAGCTGCGTTGCCGTCTTTGAAAACAGAGTCAATGCTCAAGATCTTATATCCTTCAAAATCGCTGGCAATGCGATCTGCGGAAGAGGACTTTGCATCGATCGTCTTCAGAATCGCATTTGCAGAATTTAAATACTGCATGCTGACAATACCTTGGACGGCTTTATGATCACCCTTTTGAACTTCAGTAATCGAAAGACATGTTGCTTTTGCAAAATCTGGAACCTTTTCCAAATGAGAGGATTTCAAAATAGGATCGCCGCTTTCTGCATGCACCTTGCACAAGGTGAGCAACCCGACTATCGCAAAGGTTTTGAAGAGGTTCATTGGGGGGTGGGGGGATGCCTTGTCCGACACCTACCCCTTTCGCATCCAAACACAAGCCCCATCCCTTAGGTCAGCTCAAGTCCTCGTCAGTTTCTAGGAAGCGTCTCTACACAGGGCTTTTTCTCACGCTCCTTAATCAGCCCCTTATTTCCAGTTATATACTTTAAAACAAGAAAGCCTCCCATGCACAAAAATAGTATGCATATGCTTCCCGGCATCATCCATAATTCTTTCTCGCGTAACAGAGACTCAAGGATGCTGTTGGGTTTTTTCCCGTATCTGAATGCCTCAAAGCTTTTATGCTGAGTAGTGTTCAGTTGCTGAAGTACCAAAGGATCAAAACTGATAATAATCTGCTCACCCTTAAAAAACGGGCGTTGGGCTATAACTGGGGTGTTTATATTATCGATTGACCAATTTCCAACATACTCTTTTGATTTTCCAGAGCGATGAATTTTACTATCAGAAAGGGCTTTGACACACGCTTCCCGGCCATGTTTTACCAGTTGCGCGGTATTTGCACATCTAACAGCAAAGCCAGCGAGTATAACGCTAGCTATCAGTAACAAGCCTACTCCGAGAGTCAGATTCTGAAGGGCTGTGATGCGTTCGTTTGTCATCTTAGTCGATCACAAAGTTAATGGTGATCATTGCCAATGTTTCTAGGTCAATCCGACCATCGTAAGGGATTTGAAAAGGTTCATTCGGGAATGGATTTGAAAGGTTTGCTGTAGTTTACGGTCACATGGATTTCGCAATCGTCATCTTTGACGGTCTTTT
>DAISZI010000329.1:0-1900 GCA_036824885.1 Oligoflexia bacterium | reverse complement strand
GGAAATTATCACACAAACTTGCCTGCTATGCGAATCATCTCGAATAGCGCTGATCCGCCACCCATCATATGTGTAACCCCTGCGTTTGATGGTAACAATTTTAAAAAAATGAAACTTCATGATGGCTTGAGAATCTAGGCTTCTGCTGTCCATCTTTTTGTGAAAGTCTTAGATTTACGGAGTATCTGCTTGCGCAGGTTGTAAGGTTTTTTTCACTGTAGAAAGATCGTATCCTTGGACCTTCAGTTCTTGGCAGAGCTTCTCATAAATGGTCTCATCTAAAGTAGTCTTACGACTTAAAATCCAAAGATACTTGCGATTAGGGTGTCCTACTACCGCATATTCGTACTTGGGGCCTACTTTTAAAACCCAGTATTTCCCTGAAAATGGCCAAAAAAACCGTACCTTGAGTTTTCCTGGTTCTTGGGCATCGGGTACCCAAGCTTTTCCATGAGCAGTCTTCAAAGTTCCATCCAGAGTTTTAAAACGGCATTGATTGATGATGTCAATATCTCCGTCTTTTCGTTTGGTGTAGGTTGCGGTGGTAGCCACGCAGTTTTTTTGAAAACTCTGTGGGATGGTAGCAATCTCGTACCATTTTCCTACATACTGTTCTAAATCTAAAGAGACAGTTTGAAGTTCAGGTTGAGCAAAAGCAATACTTGAGAAAAAAAAGAAGATCCATTTCATATCATATTTCTTTCGTAAGTGTAGCGATAAGGTTGAAGGTTAGTGTTATTAGGCCTTGTATATGCAATCTGTACGGCACTAATATGCCTGGTACTAAAAGCTGCTTCGCAATAAGAGAAGTAATAATTCCAACTTCGAATCAAGCGTTCATCAAATCCGAGTGTTTCAATATGATGCTTTTGTTCATGGAATCGCAAACGCCATTGTTTCAGGGTCTCTGCATAGTCTAAACCCATATCATAAAGCCAATGCATTTGAAAGGTGCTGTATCGACGTGCAGCTTGAGTTAAGGCCTCAAGTGAAGGAATGAGAGATCCTGGAAAAATATGTTTTTGAATCCAATCGACTCTTTTTCGAATCCTATCGTAACGAGCATCCGCTGAGGTAATCACTTGAATACCTAAAATTCCCTCAGGTTTTAAAACTTCATGAGCAACTTTAAAAAACCGGGGTAAGTGCTTATGCCCCAAAGCTTCTATCATTTCAATAGAAACTACACGATCAAAGACGGGTTTTGCTGGGAGATGACGGTAGTCTGTGAGCAGTACCTTTATTTTGTCAGAAAGATTTGCTTCTTGTACCAGTATTTGTATTTTTTTAAATTGTTCTTCCGATAAGGTGAGGGTGGTCACTTGGCACCGGTATTGGGATGCTAAATGCAATGCGAAACCACCCCAGCCCCCTCCAATTTCTAAAACGTGGTGTCCAGGTTTTAACTGGAGTAAATGAGCCATGCGGTCCCATTTATCGATTTGTGCTTGTTTTAAACAGCTCGTTTGAGAAAAATCTGCACAGGAATAGGTCATCGTTTCATCTAAAAAACTTGCAAAAAATGCATTGCTTAAGTCGTAATGAAACGCAATATTTTTTTTGTTGCCTGAAAAGTGATTTTCTCGAAAATGCTTCCATTGGTTGATCCATCGAAGCCATCCTGTTCTCCATGGAGAGGCTTGAGATCCTGAAATTTCAGGGTTGTTTGAGACATTGAGAATCATCCATCGAATCACCTCTGTGATAGAGTCGGTTTCCCATTCTCCTTCGGTATACGCTTCTCCAAAACCAATATCTCCGTAAAGCACGCAGCGTTTAAAAAATTGAGAAGAACGAATATGGATGGTCGCAGAAGGTTCATGAGTCGCGGCACCCCATAAAAGTGATTCTCCGGTAGGCAAAACGATCTTCAATTTACCTAAATCCATTTTTTCAAAAA
>DAISZI010000328.1:0-1916 GCA_036824885.1 Oligoflexia bacterium | reverse complement strand
AAGAAAATCATGAAAAACAAGCACATTTAAATGAAATCAAGAGCACGATGGATACTCTCAAAAAAGAAGAAAGAGCGTACTTAGAAACAAAAAACGAAAAACAAGCTTCAGAAATGAGCGCTAAAAATGAAACAGTCATGAAAAAACAAGAACAAAGTTATCAAAATGCCTTCAAAGAACAAAAGAACCTCAGTGATGAAACAATCAGAGACCTTCAAAAAAAACTGGATCAAGCCACACGAAACATGAGCCAGGCAAGAATCCAAGCAGATCATGCTGAAAAAAAAGCAGCACAGCAGTATCAAAAAACCCTAGCTATCGCTCAGGAACATCAGGAAGAAAATATCCAGGCTCTTTCCGCAAAATATACTGATCAAATTGAGCAATTAACTCAAAACACTCAAACCAAGTTACAACAAGAAAAAGAGCATGCAGCAATGGTCCATTTAGGAGAACGAGAACAAATACAGTTTCTGGACCATGCACGAGACGAAGCCGAACAAAAACTTGTCCGAGAAGAAAACCTCAACAAAATGGACAAAGATCAGCTTTTGAAAAAATTTGCTACTTCTTTCGAGAAGCAAAAGAGACTGCATGAGTATCAATTTGACTTGCAAAAAAATGCATCCCAAAGCACACTTGTCCATCAGCAAGAAGATGCTAATCTTCATTACCATACAGCGCACAGAACGTTTCAGCAGCAACAATCGGAACTATCGCATGAGTACGAAAAAAAGCTTTTGAAACAAAAGGAAGATTACGATCAACAAATTGAAACCATCAAACTAGAAAAACAAATAGAATTTCATGAAAGGGAAAGGCAATTCAAAGAAGAGTATGAAAACCAACATCATAACTATGAGCGTCAAATGGCACAAGCAGAATCTCGATTCAAAGCACGAGAAAATGACCTGGAACAAAATTACCGAAATGAACTTGATAAAGTGAGACACGCCCATGAACTTACCTCCAAAAAGAAAAGTTAAGATTATTTGTACATTAGGACCCTCCTGCCATCCCACCACCCTTTCAGGTATGATAGACGCAGGCATGGACCTCGCAAGGTTCAATTTTAGTCATGGAACCCAAGCCTTTCATCAGCATCTCATGGATTGCGTTCGAAAAGAGGCAATTCAAAAAAATCAAACCATTGGTATTTTACAAGACCTTCGGGGTCCCAAATTACGATTAGGGGCATTGATTCAAGACGTAGAATTAGAACCAGGAGAGAAAGTGGTGCTTTATCCGGAAGGAAACCAAGCTCCTTCGAGCAACGCTTTACCTATCGATCACAATACCGCCCGTCTTCTTCTACGCTACAGTCAAAAAAAAGCTAAGCTTTTATTCAATGATGGTCAGGTGCAAGGCCATATCCAAAAGATCAAAACCCAAGAAATTCACGTAGAAATTGAAAAAGGAGGCTGGGTAGGAAGTCACAAAGGCATCAATATCCCCGGAAGCTCTCTTCCTATGCCTTGTTTAACCCGCAAGGATTTAGAAGACCTGAAGTTTGGACTGCGTGAAAAAGTAGATATGATCGCCTTATCTTTTGTGCAAAGTCCGAAAGATATTCAGCTGTTACGAAAAAAGATCAAATCTTTCAGCAATTGGATGCCCCTTTTAGTCACCAAAATAGAACGCGAAGAAGCCCTCGATTGCTTGGACTCCATCTTAAATGTAAGTGAAGCTATTTTAATTGCACGAGGAGATATGGCCGTAGAAATAGGAGCTCAACGCGTTCCTTTTATTCAAAAAAAGATCATACATGCTGTAAGCATCCAGGCCCAATCGACAGATGCGACTCCTCACTGCTGACACCTGCGCTGCCGACCGAGTCCGAGAGTTTGCCAAGCTCCACCCCTTCGTTCGTCGGCTGGCCAGTGATAATCTTATGCCGTGAGGGCAACTGCAGCGTG
>DAISZI010000055.1:6616-8251 GCA_036824885.1 Oligoflexia bacterium | reverse complement strand
CAAATCAAAACTTTGAGCTCTTCCCTGGCCCCGAGGGTGTGTATAAAAAGGGCGCCCTGTTAAAGGAAATCCCACTACAAAAAGGGAAGCAATGCCTGTTTCTTGAAAAGCAAGCTCGCACAATTGACGCTCGGCTAAGGGATCCAGATCATCCACTAAGTCATTTCTTTGGTACTTGTGTTTCAGTCTCTCTAGGCATTCAGAAAATTCCCAGGCAGGAACTTTCATCATGGAGGGTAATGGATTTTGCCCAAATTGCTTCAAAATAGTACCGAAAGAGCTATTGAGCTCGTCAAAAATGCTGGATAGCAGGGCTCTTTCTAATTCCATCACATCCTCAGGACCATCAATGAATCCAAATTCTAAATCTAAAGAATAGTATTCTGTTAAGTGACGAGTGGTAGCGTGTGGCTCGGCGCGGTACACATGACCGGTTTCAAAAACTCTTTCGAGTCCTAGGACTCCTTGTTCTTTAAAAAACTGAGGGCTTTGAGCTAAATAAGCTGCACGATCAAAGTACTTGATCTCAAATAAATGGGTCCCTCCCTCCGTTCCTGCGCTCACTATTTTTGAGGTGAAAATTTCTGTGAACCGCTGCGATCTTAAATACTTTCGGAAGGACTCTACTAAAGCTGCTTGGAGTCGAAAAATAGATCCGACTCTTTCATGTCTTAAGGCTAAGGGTCGGTACTGCAATAAAACATCCTGACCCACAGCTTCCAAAAATGGGGTTTCTGAAGAGGAATGAAAAGGCAGGGTATGGCTCGCTTCGTTCAAAATCTTGAATTCAAGGATGTCCACTTCAAATCCTGCACGTGAGCGATCTTCTGCCCGAACTAAGCCTTTGATCTCAATGACGTCTTCTAGTTTTATGTCTTTGAAAAGACACGTCGCTCCCACACATTGCACGGTGCCTGTGCAATCTTGAACAATGACAAACGTTATCTTGGAGAGTACCCGTAATCGGTGGACCCATCCTTTTAAAACGACTTCCTTGCCCAAATGATTGCTTAATGCTTGAATCATGGTTTTTTGCATAGTCACCACTTCTGAATACTGATACGTCAAATAATTGTCACTTCTTGCCTACCAGAGAAGGGGTGCTCTTAAGACCATCTTTGCTGAGCTTTTAAGATTTCCTTCTACCTTGCGGTTTTTTATTACGTGGATCGGATTTTGTAAAGAAGAACGTGGCTTCGGTCTCAAGATCAGAAGTTTCGAAGATTACTTCTAGTCACATAGGATCTGCGTTTGAGGTTCTTCTCGGGGTTGGCTCCTTGAGTGATTGAAGCTTTATTCTGATCAGTATTTTTATGGTATGCGAATTTGGGTGTTGGGGTCCTCCCTGAGATCAGAAGCAAGTCTCTCATTTGCCGATTCTGAAAATTGCGATGAGTTTCGAAACTGGGGAGATCGCTGATTTTTCTTTTGAGTATGGAGGAGATTTGGAAAAACGCTCCCTAAATTAACACAAATAATTGTTTCCTTCCAGTAATTTTATTCTACGTCACCTCATCCTCCTCGAATCCTGGTTTTACGACTACTACGGTTTCATCGGAAAGCTCTTGCTCTATCATTTTTATTTTACTGAGAGATCATGCGAGGTTCACTTTCGTTTCGGTTGCAGACTTCATT
>DAISZI010000055.1:0-6606 GCA_036824885.1 Oligoflexia bacterium | reverse complement strand
ATTTTCAGCTCCTCAAACTGTACTTTCTTTGTCAGTTAGCTTGATTTCTTGGGGTACCCATGATTTTCTTGCTTTCAGGGTCGGAACTTGCATTCCAGCAGCAAGTTATTGCGAATGTCGGGCGCTCATTTTTTGCATGATTTTGACCCCTTTTTTTTCTATCTTTCAAGAATCTCTTGTGCGCCCATTAGCAAAAAATCAGAAAATGGAGAGTTCCTTGAAGTATCCGTTCTTCATCAGGGGTTACGCATAGGGCTTCGAGGCCAGATCAGTAAACAAAACCTTCATTAGGTAGATTTTTTGCTTTCTTTGGATTTTTTTTTCAAAAGATTCAAAGCCATTTGTCTGAGAAGAGAAAAGTTTTTGGCCGATTCTTTTAGTTGTGCTCACTGCAGTAGATCGGATCTTTCTCTCAGAAAGGATCCTGATCAGCGTATGAGCTTTCGGCCAAGCTTCTTTCGGAAAAAGCTTTTACCTTTTTTTCTAAATCGGCATATCGCGATAAAAACGACCCCCAATCAATTTATGCCTAAGTGTTCTGAGTTCGGGGATCTTCTAACTCGATAAATGAATTATCGGGTTATTTTTCCTACGTTTTCCATAATGACAGCTCCTTGTTAGGGAATTATCATAGAAATTGCCTTTTTTTAATCACTTGAAAGTGCTCAGGGAATCACAAGTAAATACTTTAACTATTCATAGAATTTTTACATAATTTGCACTCATTAAGAGTCAGAGATGCAGCAAGACTTTTTCAGTACATGTAGGCATGCCGTACGCACAAATTCATGCGTTATACACCAGGAACTGACCTCTGAGATACCTTTTTTGAATCTATTTTTTAAATCAATTTAAGTACTTCTCTTGTAAATTGGCAACTTATAAAAAACTTGAAACTCGAGCATTTAAGTCTTGACACAGGTATTTGTACTATGTATTCTGCGGGAGTGATTTTTCGGGAGGGTCTGATGATTGGTTTGTTTTTTAGGAATATTTTTTTTATATATGTTTTCCTTTCAATTTTTACTACCAATGGATTTTCTGCGAAAAAAGTATATCCAGATCATATAAAATCCAAATTTTTATTCCTTAATGCGATTACTGAGCAAGGAATTTCTAGATCTGATATTTTTGAAATTTTTTCACACCGAAATCTGAAGGATGTATCATTTAGATATACATTTTTACCTCTGAGTTATTTAAAAAAAGAATATACTACGGAGCGAGGATTTTCTTCGGATTTTGCTGAGGATGCAGTTCGAGGGTTTACTAGTGAAAAAGATTCTTTGCGCCTATTGGAAGTATTTTACAAGAGTTATCAAAAAGATATGAATGAATTAGGTCAGCAATCCAAGCGTTCATTTCCTAGAATTCTTGAATTTGTTCCTAATACTAAGAGTTTTTTTAATGTCTTTGCTTTGTCTGGTATAACTGATAATCCGCCATATAAACTTGGGTTATATTGCGTTTCTGTTTTTTATAAAGATTCAAATAATATTGATACTGGACTGTTGCAGTATTTGTTAGAGAATTCATTGAAATTTAGACCTGAGAAAAAACGTACATTCCTTGGTGACAAGCAGAAGCTGAAAGAGATAGTTCTTCAAGAAGGGCTGCTTAAGTCTAGAATGATGAAAAATTTCATTTTAGGAAATGATATAGAAAGTATACATTTTTGTTTTACTTTTCAGACAGACGAAGATTTGATTTATAATCTAAGGCGTGCTGGGCTGTCCGATGGGGTGATCAGTACCCTATGCTCGGAAAATAACATCGATTATCGTGATTTTTTTCAAAGTCGAGCTTCTGATCTTTTTGATACCGGCTATAGAAGCAACTTGAAAACCGTGCATTCTCAGATGTTGTATTATTCTATTTGCAATAGACCCGTTACTATAATAGTACCCGGCTTACTCCAGGTGCTTATTAGTAATGAGTATTTAAGGCAGACCTTAAATGATGACCAAGGAACAAAAAAGGGGGTTTATTTTATTTTTGCAGGGTTTGCTTGTGATGCTGATCAGGTTAGTATGCTGTTGCCCATTTATCTTCCATATCCTGAAGATAATCTTATGATTCTTATTGAGCATTATAGTGATGCGGATGATGAGAAAAAAAAGGAATTAATAGATCAAATCTATTCTTTAGGTATTACGAAATCGAGCATTTTTCGAGAGTATATTGAAAAAAATGAATTGAAAAAGATTTTTTTTGAATTTATGTTTATTTCAAAATCTACATTAGAAAAGATTTTTCCTTGCGGAGTAGGAGATTGTCCTTCTGCAGATAAATTACTTTCTGGAGATATTAATGAATCAAATAGAGTGTATCTGAAAAAAGAATTGTATTATAGCTATCTTATTGATTTTGACTCATGGAAAGCGTCAGGTTTCTCAAAGGCTTTGTGTCCAAATGTACTTGAACTATTAACTAAAAATCCTGTTACAACTGATTTAGTAAATCCTGGTTGTAAGGATCTAGACAGTGAGCAAGGTCTTTATTTAGTCCATGCATTTCATAGAATTCATGATAATGAAGATGCTGTTTATCCGAAACGTCGGAAGCCTCCGGAGAATTGGAGATCTGATCGTGTGAGCATTATGTCTAAACTTTCACCTCAGTTGTATGATGAAGTCGCAGGCTTATCAAGTGTCTATTAAAACCTTATACTAGCCGACGTGCGATGCGAGGTTCGGGTCATGTGGCTCTCCAAAAGTGGGCCACTGACGAATTACTTATCGGTTTCTTCATGTGAGGCCTAAGTGGATTCTAAAATAGGAGATTTCAGATAAAAAATATACCCAGAGTTGAACCTAGCCTTCTGATTTTTCATTTTATCGGTGGCCTTGTCAAAGTCGATCCTATTTTGATTTTTCCTGCGAATGGTTTAACTAAAACGTTCTCTGCCTCTTCCTAGATTGGACAGCTATGAATGGGTAAAATACTTTATTGAGATTCCCGCATTTCTGAAAATTGTAACATGACTGATTTATAGTTGTTTATGACTGCAAGGTATGCAAGAGCTAAAACGCTCAGGTTTGATTTCTAGGTGAGCTCTTTGTTCAAGAGGATTGTGCGTGGCAGGAGTTTGACGCATTTTTTAAGAAAATTCATGTTTTTCTAAAAGCTTTGAAAAATCAGCGGGTAAGGCGCTGGTGATGACCATGGTGGAGTGTTTAGGATGCGAAAATTGTATCTGAGAAGCATGGAGCATCACTCGAGGGGCCTCTTTTTTTGATCCGTAATCGAAATCTCCAACAATGGGCATATCCAGTTCACTTAAATGAACACGAATCTGATGGGTGCGTCCTGTGAAAGGATGGGCTTGAATCCAAAGTGTTTTTTTTGCTTGGCCTAATAAAATAAAATCCGTGTGTGCCCATTTTCCTCCTGAGTTGACACTTCGGAACTTGGCTTTTGGGGTCGATGAGCACCGATTCAAGTAGTTTTTTACTGTCCATGAAGGAGCAATGCATAGTTCTTTTTCTGAATAAGCAAGTGCCTGGTAGGTTTTTAGCAAAAGGCGCTCCGAAAAAAGACGTGATACCCAGAGATTCGCGCTTTTTCTTTTGGTAAAAAGAATCACTCCTGAAGTATCTCGATCTAAACGGTGGTGAAGACCTAGGTATACCTGAGCAGGCAAGGTTTGAGTGCGGGTTGCTAAAAATTTTTTTATACTATCGTAAAGATTTAATCTTGCATTATCTAAAGTGGGCTGTGTTGGCAATCCAGCGGGTTTTTGCACCACGATCAAATCCTCGTCTTCGAACAAAATGAGGTTTTCCTCAAATACAAAAGAGTCAAATAAGTGTTTTTTTCGAGATCCTTCTAAGTCTAAAGTTAATTTTTCTCGATGAAAATACACCTCAACAAGGGCTCCGCAGTTCAAGGGTTTCGCTGCAATACGAATTCGCTTCCCATTGAGGTATACAGCTCCGACCAGGATCCACTTGCGAATTAAACTTTTAGATAAAGGCTGTTGCATGAGCAAAGGTAATTTTTGTGCCAGAAATCGGTCTAAGCGTTCCCTTTCCCAAGCGGGGCAAGATGGTTCAACCCGGATATGCATTTTTTGAAGACTCATCATTCCTCTACTTTTTTACGCTTCAGTTAATCTCATGTTCTCATTCACTCTGATGCCTTATCTGTGAGGGATTTCTAGGTTCTGAGCTTTCGTAGCGCCTGATCTAGTACAAAATACTTGTGGTTCTCCAAGGTCTGACTTGATTTTTCAGTCAGCATCATTCGTGTTGCTGTGCATCCCATGGTTCGTCTCAAGGCATACCCCCTTCTCTTTTTGAGGTCATCAGCAGTTAGTTACTCTCAAAAATTGTCGAAAGTCTAGCAAGATTGACGGGAGGGTTTGAGAAAAAAAAGGGTTCAGCTCAGCAGCTGTGAGTGCCTGTGGTTGATTCCATGATGCTGTTCGTATGCCGACTGAGTCTAAAAATAGTTTCTTTCGCTTTTTTCCTGATTTCATGGTGCTTTTTTCAAATCTCTTGGGTCTTTTTGTTTTAAAAATCATGTAAAAAAGTGCTTCCTGGTTTTTTTGTGTGATTGGTTCTCTTTGAAAAAATCATTAAATTAATTTATTAAATTTTTTTCTCGAATGTCATGAACCTGTGTAGTTGTATTTCCTTGAACCAATAAAAAATAAATTTATAAAATTGATACTACTGGTTTCTTCCTCTGGGGTCATGTTTTTCTCTATTCAAAAAGTGATCACTATGAGGTCGGAATCAGAGTCGATGAGAGAAGGTATAAAAAAAAATAAAAAATAAAATTTTCATGTTGACAAGAAAAGAGGAAAGCAGTACCTTCGTCTAAAACGTACTCAGGAGTTATTTTAAAACACTAAAGGTAGTCCAGAATATGGATATGGTTTTTTATCTGCCTTTACATCAGCGTGGCTTGGCATTTCAGGCAGCTCAGCGAGACTTGGAACCCGTTTTAATTACGGGAAGTCCGGGTACGGGGAAGAGATCGGTGGCTCGATGGATGCATGAGCATGGGCCAAGATCTGGATCGTTTTTTTTGGAGGGATCTCTAGAGGGTTCTTTGTCTGATCAGTTGTTAGAAGCTCAGGGGGGAACCTTGTTACTTCATGAGCTTGGAGAATATTCTTTGTCCATGCAGAAGGCATTGCTTTCGTTTTTAAAAACGAAAACTGTGGTTCGGACTGGGTCTGATGAGATTGCTGTAGTGGCTAACACGCGCGTGATAGGCACTAGTAGTCAATGCTTGGAAAGTCGTTCTCAGGCTGGTTTGTTCAATAGAGAGCTTTTGGAGTGTATAAGTTTTTTTCATGTCCAAGTGCCTTGCTTGGCTGAAAGGGAGGATTTTGAAAGCATCGTAGATGCTATGATTGATGAGATTGCGCAGGAGTTGAATCGCGGTCACTTTGATGCCTTAAAGCCTAAGGTTTTGCAGTGTTTGAAGTCCTATGGTTGGCCTGGTAATTTACGAGAGCTTCGTAGTTTTCTCAAAGAAGCTATCGTGAAAGCTGAGTCCCAGAGTTTAGATTTGAGTAGTTTTCCTCAATGGGATTTGATTCAAATTGATCTTCGCGCAACTAAGGAAGAGTTTGAGAAAAATTATCTATTAGAACTGTTAATCTCCCTGAACTGGGAGCTTGACGAGACTTGCAAAGTAGCTTCGATGAGTAAGTCGACTTTGCTATGTAAGATTCAGCATTACGGGATCGCTCTGGATTCAGTGTCTTTCCCGTAACTCGCTTCTAGAGGCCATCCCCCCTTATCCCCCAGGCTTCTAGAAGCGTTTTTTTGTGGTCAGTCAGGCGGTTTCATCCTGTTTTAGGTTGAGGCCGCTTTTTTTTTATAGATAGTCGGAAGATTTTTTCCGCAAAGCCGTCAAAATTGAGCTCATGTTCCTATCTCTCGTGAAGATGGGGATAGAGCAAACTATGGACATGCATTCCATTCTCCTTCAGAATAAAAATCGTGAGCCCTTGTCGGAAAGGGACGAGGTTTTGACTTCTGTGATTTTCGTCATGAACGATTTTTTTCCAAGAAATGAGCATAAAGGCTTCGCATGATGCAATTGCCATCCACGGTTCCTGTCATGATGGGGGTAAGGGTATGAAGGATCTGGATCAGGCTTTAGAGTGGAGTAAGTGGATCGGTCTTGCGCAAAATGAGGCTTGTACTTCTTGGGGAAAAGCTTTTTTAGGGCGGCTTCAATTCAGTGAGCACTGGGCATCTGACCTAGTTGCTGCGGAAAACATGCAGTCGCAAACGCAGGAGGTTCTTCCTTTTTTGGATGAGCCTGTTTTCAAAGATTCCTTATTGACTTTGGGGGATCCTCAATCATCTCTGGAGCGTCTTCGTCAAGAAGGTGTCTTGGAAGTATCTGAACTGTCAGAAATTCAACGCTTGATCCAAGTGTCTCTTGCCTGGAAAGCGTGGTATCCCAGAACCCGTCCTGAGACATCTTTTTCTCAAGATTTAAAAAATATTCCTGATTTAACACAAGCCTCTCGTATCTTAAGTAAAATTTTGACTCCGGAAGGGGATCTTTCAGAAAAAGCCTCTCCCCGGCTGCAGGCAATTTCTTCAGAAATCAACCATCTCAAAAAAATGATCACTC
>DAISZI010000054.1:0-8253 GCA_036824885.1 Oligoflexia bacterium | reverse complement strand
AAAAAAGAACTTAAAACCTTTAAGTAAACTAAAACGTTCTCTGACTCTTACTAAACTAAATATATGTATAAATTCTATTCATGGGTAAAATATTTGCTTTGGACTCCCTTATACCGCTTTGCCATTCGTTTGTTTATAGCGATAATCCCTATCTGCAGTGTTGCGTTTTATTTCACGAATGATGGCAGATGGATGGCATTGAAGTATTCGGGCAATCTCAGCCGTTGATATCTTCCTTGCTCACAGCGTGTAAATTTGTGACCTTTTTTATAAAGTCAAATGATTGCATTCTGTTAGCATGATAAATTTTTTCGATTTTAATCCTGAGTCTATCCTATTTTTTTGAATCAGTATAACTAGTTTTTTTAATTTATATTTCAATGATGCAGCTTGCGGTTGAAGGGCCCAAATTATACAAGCTCTCATCCCAAGAATCAAAAAGCTCCAACAGCTTCCTTGAGCAGGCGTACAATCGCACTACAAGCTCATTTCGTGTGAACTCCTCTTCCCAAAATGGTTCACCTCATCTTTTATTTGTGGCACCAGGCAGAGTCTTTATCTGAACCTGAACACGAACCTAGAACCCCTTCTGCTATTCTGGTCTGGATTGAATTTCGATGATTGAGATCTGGTGCCAAGCACTAGCGTATCTACCCCTAGCAATTACAGCCATCTCCATAAAATCTTTTCTACGAGAGTTTGTTTAAACTTTTTTGAATCAACTTGAGAATTTTTCATGTCTCAAAACTCTAGCTTCAAAACTTGGCAACTCAATAGTCCGAGACAGAGTCCTATCTCCTTGATCACCGTAAGCTCCCATGGGAAACCGAGCGCTCTTGGATAAAATCCTTCAAAAAGTGAGAGTCTCAGAATCTTTGCACAAAAAACAGCGCAACGATGCTCAAATCAACAAGGTGCACCCCTACTTAGAAAAAGTCACTAACCGTGAAATTCAGACGATTTTAACCCCAGAATTTGTGCGATGGGATTTTTTTCATGAAGCAGTGCTTTTTTGTCGCAACTAGGACCTCATGGTGTGAAATCCCCCTCCCATTCGTACTCTTGTATCAGAAGCCATCATCCACCTACAGAATCAAGCACCGCCTCATTTTTCTCAATTCTTGATCGGCTTAAAATCAAATCAACCCATCGGTTCGAGAATGACTGCGCTTTACGAAGGGCAACCTGTTTCATCCAAGACTCTCGCTTCTCCTCCCACTTGGACAAATCCACTGCTTCCACCTGGGAAACACAGAACAAGATTTTTTTTCCGTCAATTTCGTGTTGCTTAGGCTGCTTACAATCAGCCTTCTGAAGGTTAAAAATTTCTTTCTTCAGTGCTGGCGACGCAGGAACCCCTAGCAAATAAAACATCGACTTAGACAAGCGAAAACTCTTCTCTAATCTAAGGCCAGAAGGCTTTAAAAGAGTTGCCAGTTTTTTTTCATGATTCCAAGCCTTCAAAATGGAAGGAAGTAAATCTCCTTTCAAATTTTCTTCATTCAGCACCAGGTACTTGATCTCACGTTTTTCATTTTCTATGAAAAAACTTTCTTTAGCTTCAGCAAGCGAAACAGGAAGACGTTTTTCAAAGTACGGCTCCCAAGACTCAAGAATGAACGCCTCCCGAATCATTTTTTCATAGCTTGCTGGGGTCTGACGATTAGACTCCAAAATCACTTTATAGAGACCTAGGTCAAATTTTCCCTTTTTCTGAAAATTCGACACTCTTGAAATCTTATCCGTTACTTGAGCATCCGCGATTTTAAGACGATAAGCTTCAAACTGCTGAAGCATAATTTTTTGACGCGCAAGATCTTTGAAAATATAATCCCCAGATATGAATGATTTTAATTGTTTATCGGAAACCTTTCCCCCCGCAATGCCACGAAAAAAATCGAGCTTACGATTCCACTCCCGCCTAAATTCTTGAATAGACACAGGCTCATAATTCACGGTCCCAGCTACCGAACCTTGATGAAGTCCACGGGTAGCTTTGGGACTGAAAACACCATAAAAAATAAAGACAAAAGCGATGAACCCAATGATCCCGCCGATGAACACTTTTCCAAACCGTTGACGAATCTGACCTAAAATCACTTTTTCTTCCTCCTGATAAATCTCAAGCCCTTCTTGCTTTCGGGAGTCGAGATCGCTACGATGAGCCAGTCGCTTGAAACGACTGGAGAACCCATGATCAAGTATTTAAAACAATACCGTTTTTACATCACGCTTTTTTTGTGTGTACTCATCCCTGTCATGGCTATTGATACTTCCACCCGTGCCCCTAGGAACTACCGGGTCTACGACCATATCATCGTGAGCCTAACCGCTCCTATACAAATGAGCATCAGCTGGTTTTTAGAACAAATCACTTCACATTTTACCAATTATATTTATCTCCTCCACACCCGTCGAGATAACCTCGCATTATTGGAAGAAAATCGCAAGTTACTCAACTCTATTACGAGTTTCAAAGAGACAGAACAAGAAAACCTCAGACTACGCAAACTGTTACAGTTTGAAGAACAGCTCAACCTCAAATCCGTGGTAGCACGAGTGATCGCTAAAGACGTTTCTACAGAATTTCGGTCTATTCGCATCAATCGAGGAGAAACTTCAGGCATTCAAAGAAATATGGCAGTAGTCACCAATGAAGGCATTGTAGGACGCATCCTCAGAACCACCCCTACCACCAGTGATGTGGTCACCATTTTAGATTTACTCTCAGCCATTGACGCGATTTTAGAGCGTTCTCGAGCTCGTGGGATTGTCGAAGGACTGACCGACGAAGCATGCCAACTTAAGTATGCAATGAGAACGGATGATATTCAGCCAGGGGATCTCTTGATTTCCAGTGGATTAGGAGGGGTTTTTCCGAAAGGAATCGCGATAGGCACGGTTTCCCAAGTGCATCGCAAACCTTTTGGAATTACCCAGGAAGTAGAAGTACATCCTAGTGTTGATTTTTCTAAATTAGAAGAAGTGCTAGTCATTCTCACCGCAGACACTACTGCAAGCGTTCAAAAACCCCAGGAATCCAAAAAAGAGGGCAACCCATGATTCGCTTAATCCTGCGTGCCCTCAATGCTCCCATTTTAATCAGCTTGGTGATCCTTGGTATTGCGCTTCAGACCTCTGTTTTTAATGCATGGCCTGCTTTTTACTTTCAACCAGATACTGTTTTATGGGTCACCATCTGGTGCGCTTTAAAAAGAAGCTTTGAAGAAGGAGCATGTATCGTTTTAATCATTGCAGAAATTGCAGAAATTCACAGTGCCGCTCCTCAAGGCACTTGGATGCTCTGCTACATGGGCGTTTTTTTGATACTACGCGCTGTTTCTCAATTTACCCTCATTCCTACTTTTTTTTCTTATACAAATGTTACTTTATGCAGCTTCCTAGTCTTGAAAATCAGTCATTTCTTTGTTTTAAATTTATTAAGTTCTACTGTGAATTACCATCATTTAAGCTTGATCAGTACGACAGCCGCTGTGGAAACGCTAGTAGCTCCTTGGATCTATCGGTACTTACACCGATTAGATCTTTTAACTTTTAAAAATCCACAAGCAGCTCGAAATACAGAAGAAAACTTTGATCTGAATATGGAAGGTCTTTGATGGCTTTTTTAGGTCAAGAAGAACAAATCCGAGAGCTTCAAAATCGCTTTCAGTACCTTTACACCGTCCTTTTTTTGGGGTTAAGCTTACTCGTTGCACGCTTAGTTTATCTGCAAATTCTCAAAGGTGACCAAATGCGTCAATACTCCGAGGAGAACAGGACCAAACGCGTCAAAGTAGCAGCGCCTCGCGGGATGATTTTTGACCGTAATCACAAATTACTCATTGACAATCGACCTGACTTTGATCTGGAAATCATTCCACAGTACCTACGAGAATCTCAGCAAGAGCATGCTGTTTTAGAGATGTTGAGCAATTTTTTAACGATGAAAAAAAAGGACATTGAAGAGCTCTTCCATAAAGCAAAATCTCAACCTTCTTTTATGCCGGTAAAAATCAAGACAGACCTCACACGAGACGAGGTGGCTTTGATAGAAGTCCATAAAATAGATATGCCAGGTGTTGAAGTACGCCAAGAAATCAGAAGGACCAATATCTACCAAGAAGTAGCAGCCCATCTGCTTGGGTACATTGGGGAAGTAAATGCTACTGAGCTCCCCCTGCTCAATCAAGGAAAATGGCGCTACAAACTCGGAGATAGTATTGGAAAATTCGGTCTAGAACAACGCATGGAAGAACAATTACGAGGTATTGATGGTGAGGAAATCAAAGAAGTAGACGCGCTCGGACGAGTGAAACTGGATCGTAAAAAAAGCCACATGCAAACGAACACCCTCAAACAAACCACTCCCGGAAAAAACCTCATCTTAAGCATCGATGAAGAATTGCAGCGAACAGCCTACGAAGCCTTTGGAGAAAAAATTGGAGCGATGGTCGCAGTGGATCCGAACAATGGAGAGATCTTAGCCATGTTATCACGGCCCTCGTTCGATCCTACCACCTTCTCCCGGGGAATACCTGCCCATCTTTGGAACAAACTTTTAAAAAATGAGAACCATCCCCTCAGAGATAAGACCATCCAAGACCACTATCCCCCCGCTTCTACATTCAAAACGATCACAGCGATTGCTGGATTAGAAGAAGGAGTCATTGACGAAAATACTAAATTTCATTGTCCAGGAGTCATTAAAATCGGAAATCGATTGTACCATTGTCACAAAAAAACAGGTCATGGGGAGATGAATCTCGTCCAAGCAATCACACGCTCCTGCGATGTATTTTTTTATCGAGTAGCTTTAAAACTCACAAGTGTCGATGACATTGCTAAATGGGCAAATAAATTTGGTTTAGGAAAAAAAACAGGGGTGAATCTTGCGGGAGAAGTTCCTGGACTGATTCCTACAGAAGCTTGGAAGAAAAAAAGATTCAATCAGGCTTGGAATGCAGGAGAAACAGCCACCGTTGCTATTGGTCAAAGTTTCGTTTTGACCACAGCTTTGCAGCTTGCTAATACTTACGCAGCCATCGGAAATGGGGGAACTCTGTATCGTCCTTACATTGTGAAGGAGATTCAATCTTTCGATGGAAAAACCATCAAACAGTATGCTCCCGAACTTTTAGGCAAAGTCCAATTACAGAGCAAAACTATCCAATTAGTCAAACAAGGCCTTTGGGGAGCAATCAATACAAGCAGCGGAACCGCGTATTCTCAAAGATTACCTGGGATGGATTTTGTAGGAAAAACAGGAACAGCCCAGCACTACCGCATTGACCCTAAAAAAGTCTATCAAAAATGTGAATTGATGAAATTTAAAGACCGTCACAGTGGCATTTTTGTGGGCTTTGCCCCTGCAGAAAATCCAGCTATTGCGGTTGCAGTCGTCACAGAACATACCTGCCATGGGGGATCAGGAGCAGCCCCTATCGCTCGTGCCGTGATTAAAAAATACTTGGAAAAATATTTCCCTGAACGCTACCTGAACAAAATCACGCCAGAACCTACTGGCATCCCTGAAAAATCAGAGTCAGATGATGAAGCTTATGCGATAGAAAATGATCTTGGCTTAGATGGCAATTTACTTCCTGAGCCTGCAGAAGAAGAAATAGAGAAAGGAACCCCCCCATGACACATTCCAGCATGGAAAGTCCAAAACCCAATGAGTACGCAAGTAACGCTTTTTACGAAGAAGAACTCAAAAGCTTTAATTGGACACTTCTTTTTTTAGAAATTTTACTTTTTTCGGTGGGAATTTGGAATCTCATCAGTGCAACAGGAGTTCAAGACAAATCTCTAGGACTTTATAAAAGTCAAATGATATGGTTTAGTATTGGAATCGGCATTACCTTGCTTTCACTTCTGATTCACTACTCCCTGCTCTCGCGCTTAGCTTATATTATTTATTTTGCGAATTTAATCTTGTTAGGGGCAGTATTGCTCATCGGAAAAACTTCGTTAGGGGCAAAACGTTGGCTCAGCATTGGAGGACTGCGTATTCAGCCTTCAGAATTCATGAAATTGAGTGTGGTGATTTGTTTAGCGAAGTACTTTGAAACCGATCAAAATATCGGGGGCTATGGATTCAAGGACCTCATCCTCCCCTTCTTGCTCATTGCACTTCCCAGCGGACTGATCATGCTACAGCCTGATTTAGGTACCGCCTTAATCATTCTTTTGACCTTCATGAGCATGATGCTTTTTATGCGCATCAAAGCAAAGACCCTGTTAACCTTACTTATTTGCGGTTTAGTGACTTTACCTGTCATCTATAAAGTAGGACTCAAGCCTTATCAACAGCAACGATTAATCTCTTTTTTAAACCCTAACTCCGACTCAAAAGGCTCAGGATATAATGCGATTCAATCGATGATTGCTGTAGGAAGCGGTAAACTCCTGGGTAAAGGCTATAGAAAAGGCACACAAAGCCAATTAAATTTTCTTCCAGAACATCATACCGATTTTATTTTTTCTGTTTTCAGTGAAGAGCACGGATTTTTAGGATGCGTTCTTCTCATGGTCCTTTATGTGATTTTTTTGATGAATGGCCTTTCTATTGCGTACCAATCTCATGATAAATTTGGGATTTTGCTTGCTTTAGGCATTGTCACGATCTTTTTCTGGCATGTTTTTGTCAATATGGGAATGGTGATGGGTTTACTTCCCATTGTAGGAGTTCCCTTGCCCTTCCTCAGTTATGGAGGTTCTTCACTGATCACCTCTATCCTTTGCGTTGCAATTTTGACTAATATCGCAAATAAAAAATTTATGTTTTAAGTCACTTGCTTTTATTTTTTAATTTTGGGAGTATGGGCCTGTATGAAAAAAAAATTTCGCGTACTGTTGCTAGCTTCTTTTTTTGGACTCGGCATCGCATTGCCTGATTGCAATAATCAGCAAGGCATGCAGCAAAAACTAGAAGCGATGGAAGCCTCTCATAAAGAGCTCGCACGAAAGATCCAAGCAATTGAGACCCACCTGAAAACAGTGGACGGGGACCTCAATGAAATCAAAGGATTGCTCCCTCAAATTACCAATGTGCTCACGGCACAAAAGACCAGTGTTGGCAAATTAGAAGCGGACGTCAAAGTAGTGCAAGAAGCTTTGAAAAAGAAAAGAAGACTTTAAAGCATTTTTAGGGTAGAAGATCTGCCCATGTTTTATTTTCAGTCCTTCACCCGCGCCAAGCTTGAAGAGCTTTTGATTTCCCAGGGAAGTCCTCCTCAGAAAGCCTCTTACCAGGCTAAGCAGCTCTTTATTTGGGTTTATCAGAGACTTGAGACTCGCTGGGAGTGCATGACTGATTTATCCAAGCAATTACGAGCTTGGCTTGAAAAAAACGTATCCCTCGTGCGTCTTACGGAGCAGTCTTGCCAACAGGCTTCGGATGGAACGCGCAAGTTTCTCTGGAAGCTTGAGGATGGGAAAACCGTGGAAAGCGTTATCCTAGCTGCCCCCTCTTCTCAAGGAACCAGGCTGACCGCTTGCATTTCCAGTCAGGTGGGATGCGCTATGGGATGCAAGTTCTGCTTAACGGGTGTTCAAGGCTTAGACCGACACCTTCAAGTTCATGAAATCGTCGCTCAGGTCCATGAGCTTCGCAGAAAAGCACCTATCACGAATATCGTTTTTATGGGAATGGGCGAACCTCTTCAGAATTTAGAAAACACGATCCAAGCCTGCGATATTTTTTTAGATCAAAATGGAATGCGCTTTTCCAAACGCAAGATCACGGTAAGTACGAGTGGTATCGTGCCTGCGATAGCAAGCTTAGGCAAGCACACAGCAGTCTCTTTAGCCATTTCTTTGAATGCAACGACTGATGAGCAACGAAGTCAGATCATGCCTATCAATCGTAAATGGAACATCGCCAAGCTGCTTGAAGCCTGTAGAAACTACCCTCTCGGTTCTCATCGACGCATCACCTTTGAATATGTCTTACTTAAAGACTTTAACGATAGCTTAGAAGATGCCCAACGCCTCATAGCGCTCACGCGAGGCATCCCTCATAAAATTAACTTAATTGCCTTCAACCCTCATCCTGGATCTGACTTCCAACGCCCATCGGAAAAAAAAGTGAATGAATTTCAAAAATACCTTAATAAATTTGAACCATGGGTGTATATGTTCAGACTGTGTAGGTGGCTATGGCATGAAAATGTTTTGATTGGATGCCCCCACATTGCGTGGGTGCCAAAACCACAACGACAAGAAGATGGATCCGAATGAATGGATCTT
>DAISZI010000327.1:0-1932 GCA_036824885.1 Oligoflexia bacterium | reverse complement strand
AGTAAGATATTCAACCCCTTTTACTATACTACTTATTACACTTATTAAACTTGTTATTGCATGTTTTAAACTACTGCTTCCATAACTCAATAATGAAATAATAAATTCAAATTTTTAATTTTCACTTATTAATAAAATATCGTTTTTTATTAACTCATTAACTAAATTTTTCCTTAATTCCGGAGCAATTTATAAAGAGTTTACTCTTAAAGAAAGTAAAACTTCTACCATGCCTTCAATATTTTTTTCCTAAAAATTGATGATAGCTCCCAGCTCAAGAAGCATGGCTTGGGCTCTTGATTTTTGTCCGTAGTTTGCATTTGCCGTCGAAACAAAGGACGTCCAAAATTGATTAGCTTCTAAGTAAAAAGTAAGAGCCTGACTCACTTGATCTTTGATGCCTAATGTTGCTTTTTTGTTTCCAGTGATATTAAGCGGAGTGCTGTAAGTATAAATAGTGCTTCCTTGTGCGTTTGCAATTTGATCTAAACCAAAGCCTCCAAAAAGAGAAATGCACTTTTTTAGTGCAAAGTTCGCGCTGATAAATCCACCCCACTCCTCAACATCGGACCGGTAAGTGCCTTGACCCAAGCTTAAGGTACCTATATTCGACAAGTTTTTCCCGTAAAAAATTTGACTTAAGATCTCAGTAAATGCATCTAGCTTTAAATCCTCATAGAGGAAGAATCCATAAGCAGGTTGGTGATGATAAGCGGAGGGAGAGGCTATGCGTATTTTTGTGCCAATAGCAGCTAATCCAGCGTAAGATTGGTTATCTTGCGTGTATCTTAGGGCAAAAGCAAAGGTGGGAATATTGTTTAATTCTGCGCTAGAATTAGTGATGGTCTCATTTTTCATTGCCATTCCTACTGAAAAAGTTAAAGTCACTTTTTCATTGAGATAGGTTTTTAATTTTACTTGTTGTCTCATGAATCCAGCGTCACCAGAGTTAAAATTTTGACCGATGATATTATAGGTGAAAGGATTTAATTGATTAATGATATCCCAGTCTTGACCTACGATCAGTTCATAGGTTTCATTGGGTTTATAAACGATTTTAGCGATTCTTAGTCTTGGATGAGCACCGGTGGTGCCGGAAGCAAGCTGTGCATTAAAAAAATCTATTTCTGTTTGCGCTTTGATTTTGCTATTGGTTTCTAGCCATAAGCCCAATCTTGATTGCTGTACTTGCATAGAAGACTGATAATGATTGGGCTCAAAGTCTGTATTCGGATGAACTGTTGTAGGAGCGGATAAATTGGTATTTCCAAAACTATCTAGAGAATGGTTGCTTCCTAAGTAGTTTGCTTTTACAAAACCATAAGGTGCGAGTTTGAGAGATGGATTTGTCTCTAGGTTGACAGTAGTTGCTGGTTTTTGTTCAGGCATTTCTTGTGATGCAGTTTCCTTGGGAGTTTCTTCTGATGAAAATTCTTGTGTTTGCGTGGTTTTATCTGCTTCAGCTAGTTCTTCTGTATGACCAAAATGAGCAAAAAGTAAAATTGGCACTAAAAAATTGACAGTATTTAAAAAAAACACCATTTGTTGGAATGGATTCTTCAATTGACGCATCGCATTACTCCGTGATAGTTTTAAAAACGAAACGACTTCAACAAGTTATGTTCACTACCCCAAATGGAAATCATTGTCATCTTGAAAATGAGGTGAAAAATTTTGATTTGATTTTTACGAGTATTTTGTGTGGGATGGGCTTAGTTGAGATTCATCAAATCTGTTTTTTGAGAGGGTTGAATTCTTTGGCGTCCTATATGGATCTATTTCAAAAAATCTCTGAGGAAGTTTTAGGTAGAGTCATCCGAAAAAAGCCTTAGACATTTCGCTTGAGGAGATTTTTTTTGCGCCACTTAAATTTTAGAGTAACTAGTCAGCCATTTTTTCAAAAAAATGTGATTTATCAATAAAACTAACAAT
>DAISZI010000326.1:0-1933 GCA_036824885.1 Oligoflexia bacterium | reverse complement strand
TCGAACCAGTCTCCTTAACAGAACATGAAGAAACCCATGCTCCTTCCTCTACTCCACAACCCTCTCATGAGCCATGGCCTAAATTTGCTAAAAACTGCTCTTATGAAAAGCTCCAAGTTACCTACGAGGCTATAGAAGAAGCACTCTGTAGAGGAAATTTTTTTGAGGCTTCAGATCTCCTCGTGTCTTTGCATGAAGGAACACCAAAGATGAGCGATTTATATCTGATAAATATAGGTAGATTTAATAAATTTTTTAGTAAGAAAGCATTTGCTTTTGTTAATAAAAAATCTAGTTGGCGCTCGCACTTCTTCGATTTAAATAACCTAAGAAGCATGATTCTAAATGCTTCCGATTTTTATATTAATCTAGCAAAAAAAGGGCACAGCGATGATATACCAACGTTGCTTGGAGCATCGCTTGAGTATTGGATCAAAGTTATCTCTCATCCTGAACCATTTTTACAAAACTTGATGTTACAAATCGGACTGATAAAAAACGATAAGTCTTTGGCCTTGCCTACTGCACGAAATAATCTTTCTAACGACGAATCAATACTTAAATCAAAAGAATCCATAAAAGAAATCATTGATACAGAAATTGAAAATACTTCTCATAGTGATTCAGAAATTCTGAAAAAAATAATTTCTATACTTACATTAGAAAATTCTAAAAATTATTCATTTCAAGAATGCACAGTATCAGACTTTGAGAGTGCGTCATTACATTATTCTAACTTAGAGCTTTCTTCTGAAAAACCATTTAATATGTCTGAATCAGATGATAGAAGCGAAGAATCAATGCTATTGGATTTAATGGACCAAGACTCACACTCTTCTTGGATCGATTCACCACAACAAGAAAATTACGAAAAAAACTCTGAAGAACAAAATTCATATCTGTCAGAGTCTCGAGAATCACTGGGAGGCATGAGCGCAAACTCTATGAGATTTGAATTACTCTGTTTCAATGATCAAAACACACAACTTACTGAAGAAGAAAATTTTGATGGAGACACATCTGAATTAGGGACGTTTTTTAAATTCGATCCTTTTAACGACACACCACGGAAAGAAGCAATAAAAATAAATAAATCAAATTTTGATGATTTGCATTATTTGCCAGATCAACAATTCATTGAAGAATGGCTTAAAAAGAAACCTGACAATCAAAAAGAAGAAAACGATAATACAAATCAAAATACTTCTGAAGCCACTGATCAAAATTCTGGAGAAAACGAGAATATAGAAAAAAATGTCAATAAAATTATTTTAAGAATAAATCAAGAAAAAGAAACATGGCAATCAAAGATTGACGCTAACAATTTTCATGATGATGAATACATCATAAATGCACTAAATAAATTCGAAGAATTAATTCAACGTTTCGAGAGTTTAGCAAATCAGGATTTTCCAGAAAATAAATATTACTATAATTTAATTATTGAAAAATTAAAAGAAACGCAGGCAGCTCTGATATACGACTACAATCTACCCTTTCCTACTAATGCTGATGATTAAGTTTAGAATTTTATGAGCTAGCAGCTTTTTTTAACAACCACCGCTTTCTTACGGAGATCATGCGATTTTTTTTCCGAAAGATTCGTGAAAATTGATTTTTCAGACCTGCGTGCATATCAGGGTGCTTTCAGCAAAACCCGCTCTTAATTGCACTTAATAAAAAGGTTTTTATTGAAAAACCATCAATCTTTTGGAATGAAAAAAAATCTAGCTTCATCTATTATCTTTATAAGAATAGACTCACCGAAACCTGAGAAAAAAAGAGAACTTTTTTTCAATTCTGTCAATTAAGACCTATTTCTGATTTTTATGCTGAACGCTCACTAATTCTAATCGTTTGAGAAGACGTAAAATTTTAATTTTTTTATTACCCAGGCGGCCAGACGCAACCCGGGGTTATGCTACTTTTCTTG
>DAISZI010000053.1:0-8309 GCA_036824885.1 Oligoflexia bacterium | reverse complement strand
GTTTTCTTTAAATAAAATTTTGGGATCAAAAACTTTAATTAATTTAATTAGTAAAATGACTAAATTAACAGAAAAAGAAGTTAAGAAAAAATTAATAAAAATAAATCAACTACTTCCTAATTTGCTAATGATTAAACATTCTGAACTTGATCTGATTTTACTTATAATTAATGACTTATTTGGAAAAACTACTAAAATGAAAATAAAATTCGAAGATTAGTCTATAAAATAGAAATGATTTATTATTCATGAATGTTACTTTTTTTAGAAACCGAATTATTCTATTTCTAATGAATTGTACCGTTGAATGAGCGCTATGCTGCATAAATCTCTTTCCTAGAAACTGAAATAATATTAAATAATCAAAAAATAATCACCTAATAGAAACTTTTTACGAATCATCATTATTCATATCTTGCTCATTCAAGGTAAAAAAGTACATGTGTCTTTTTTAAAAGCTTTTCCATATCTTAATACGAAAAAAGCTATTTTGTTCATTTACTGAAAACTTCAGAAATTTCTTCAGGAAATGAAAAAAAATAATCGAAAACTAAATAACATCGATAGAGAAAAAAATATATGAATGAGGAAAAGACAGATAGTAATCAAAATACTACTCCATACAGAAGCTATATGGGTCTATAAGCAATTAATAAAATGCTTCATTGTGCAAAAATCTATGCAGATCTCAAACTATGTCCTGAGCACCTTCTGTAAGAAGGACCTCTTTCAATTCCATCCTACCCTCAGAAACCAAAATTTTTCCCACTTGCTCAAAAGCGGAAGAAATACCACAAGCATCAGTGATCCAAAGCAGGGTAGGATCCTGAATCAAAAGAGAAAGTTTTTCTTCAGGAAAAATCCAATCTTGAGCTAACCGCACCTGCTCCTGAGCTACACAGGAAGAAAAATCAGCATCTCCAGAAATAAGCCCCGTAACACTCAACATACGCCCTAAGCTCGTTTTGAGTTTACGAAATTTTTTTCCAATTTCATGATTATTCTCAAATTCTTCTTCAGTAAGTCCAAAACTCCAATGACTTCGCATTCCATCAGAAGAAAAATAACCATAAAAATGCCGATCGCGGGTCTCACCTGATTCTTTTGGTAAAGAAGAAAAAAAACTCTCTGCAATACAAGCTCCTATGGGTTGATGGTGAAAAAAACTGACTTGAAACACACCCATAGGCTCAAGCAAACCTATAATCTCAAGAGGTCGAGGAGCGCCTTGCACCTTTCCTAACTGCGACCAAAAATCAGCGTAGATCACTTGATCAGAACTTAGACTCCTTCCCGATCCTAAAAAAAGCTCATGCTTAGAATGACGTTCATGCTTAATCAAACTATCTTGAATCAAGTCTAATTGAGGATGCTGGTTAATCGCTTCGCGTAATTGCTCTTCTATCTCAAAGAAATCTAATTCAAAACGTACCTGAGATATTCCAATAAAACGCCTCTCAAAATGCCAAAGAAGCTCCTTCATAGACTCTGAACGTGCTTCTAAAGAAGGAGCACGCATCCAAAGAGGCTCTTTGAACGCTTTATTACGGTACTCGCGAATAAAAGTACCAAAACGTGGATCTCCACAGCCAATACCAAAGCGAGAAAAAAGATCCGTCATATAGGCTATACCAGAAGAAGCACTCACACAGGCTAAAGGCGAAACTTTGTGCACCTGAGTACCCACAATCCAATGAACTTTCACCTCAGAAACAAGATAAAAACCTACCATGGCTAAAGCAGCCCAACCGTCCCCTATTACCGTCACTTCCTGTGCATTCATAAACTTCCACCTAAAAACCGATTGTGCAGCACTTGCACTGCCTTTTGTTCCAATTCTAAATTGATCCCAATACTCAAAGAAAAAGTCGAAACGAAACCAGCATAAGAAGGGATCCCTGCTTCTGCCAAAGTTGACAAAACAGTATTCCATAAATCAGCATTCTGAGAAAACCGACTTCCCACCAACGAAACAGGAATCACTTCAGACAGAAACTCAACCTGATGGACAATGCCTTCCCTCGATAAACGATTTAAAAGATCTTTCCAACGAGACAAACAATCACGACTCGCAAAAAACTGAACCTCTGCCTCACAAAACACCAAAGCAAGCATAGACAACCCTGCTTTTTGAATTTCATTTCCCAAAAGAGCCATCCACTTGGCATCCTTCAGGATGATGCGGACCAAACCTTGTTCTTGATCAGAAGTAACTCCTAACACTTGAAATTCTTCCATACTCTCAGCCCGCACCCATGTTCCCTCTCCTTTGTCAAAAGCATGTGCAACTCGCACAGGTATTTGAAATTGATGAGCCAATTGCACACTTCGAGGATGCAAAACCTGCGCTCCTAACAAAGCCATCTCCACCATCACTTCGTAAGAAATACTGGAAAATCTTTTGGCCTCAGGTACCCATCGAGGATCCGCACTAAAAACACCATCAACATCAGTAAAAATCTCACAACAGTCCGCCTGAAAAGCAGAAGCCAAAGCCACAGCACTAGTATCCGAACCACCTCTACCTAATGTCGTAATCTCCTTGGAAAAACTCATTCCTTGAAATCCCGCAACAATTGCAATTTGATTTGCTTCCAGCGCAGCCCTAATCCTATCTCCCAAAATACTCTGAATCTTCGCTTTTCCATGGTGATGATCGGTTAAAATGCCGCTTTGGGATCCAGTGAAAGAAATCGCAGGAACCTTACGGTCCTTCAAAGCCATGCTCAAAAGAGCCATAGAGATTCTCTCGCCTACACTCAAAAGCATATCCATCTCTCGAGGGCAAGGATTTTCAGAGACCTCCTCAGCCTGAGCAATCAGAGCATCCGTAGTATCACCCATAGCAGATACAACTACAATTAATGAGCATCCAAGATGATGCGTACTTGCAATTCGATCCGCTACCGCTCCAATCTTCTCCGAAGTAGCAAGCGAGCTCCCCCCATACTTGTGAACTAAAAGTGACATGATCTCCGCCAATTTAACAGCAAAGCCTCCAAATGGCTACCTCTCCAACTCAGCTTTCTAATTTTTTGAACACACAAGGACTTAAAAGTAAATTATTTCAATAAACAAAAACAGATCTCGACGATCGCTTGTAAAACCCATTAAGACAATATTAAACTAATTTGAATTATAAAGACCGAAGGTTCAGCCTCAAGCATTGAAACACGGAGCTCTTTCCCTATCTTCATGCTTCATGCAAACTAAACCATTAAGTCAATTGAAAGAAATGATACTATTTCGTCAATACCAACATAAACATCTATTTGTTAAGTTGTATAAAGAGCGAAAATATCATTAAAAATATTGAAATTTTTGCTTGATGTTGCAACGAAGAAAAGACTGTCTTTTAAATCAATTCTCTCGGCTTCCGTCACAGACAACCTCTAGCAACCAGAAGATAGTTCAGGATCAGTGACGCTCATGTGAATTCGGAGACAGCTCATCGAGCTTCCTTTTGAAGGGCCAGGGGAAAATACTTTCAAACTGGACAAAGCCTCACTTTAATTTTTAACCCACACAATACCTCAAATGGACTGTGATTAATGAATTGAATTTCACGACACTCCTATGAAGTCATTGCAATAGCGTCATATTACAAGAACCCCAAGGAAATTTTCTTAGAACTATGCTCATCAAAATCAAGCATTTGAAGAAATACCTCATCCTTGTTTCTTCTTATCTAACATAAACTCATCATAACGTTGAGAGCGAACACGAGAACGTCTTCTTCTTCTTCGATTTCTTCTATCAGGAGGATCTAATAAATCTAAAGCAGAAAGACTTTGAGCACGATCGATAGGAATCGGAAGAAGAATTTTAGACCCTCTTTTTAATGGAGATCGAGCAGAAAGACCATTCAAATCGCTCATTAAATCTACTTTTATTCCATAACGGCGAGCTACTCCAGCAAGCGTTTCACCACGCTTCACATGGTACGATACAAACTCTACCGCCTTAGAATAAGATTCTTGATTATAAGTTTTTAAAAATTTCTCTTTAGTAGAAGCCGGTAATTTTAACCGATAAGTTCCCAAATGCGGTGGAGTACACCATCTGAGAATCTCAGGATTTAAGGCTTTCACGGTCTGGTAAGATAATCCAGCAGCACTTGCAACTTTCAGCAAATCAGCGGGACTCTTCACTTCAAACTCAATCAGCTCTTCGCCTCCTACTTCTCCTGTTTTTGTTATATGAGGCGTAGGAATAGGTTTTGCTAAAGGCTGATCTGAAACTACTTCGAGCACTTTACTGTCTCTTGAATCCAAAATGGTAGCTTCTTCTTCTAAAAAACCATCTTCTCTCACTTCAGATAAAGCATCTTCTGGTACCACATGATCTGTTTTTACCACCTTGACAACTTGCCCGTCTCCAGCAATAACCTCTTCTACAGAAGGACGTATTTTTTTTTCAGAAAAACCAAACTGAGTTCGATTTTTAGATAAAATTGCAGCAGCAATAATTTTCGGTACATAATCTCGTGTTTCACTTTTTAAAAAACGCTGACGTGCAATGATCCAAAAATCTTTAGTTCCATAACGACGAATAGCACGTGCAATTTTTGCTTCACCTGCATTGTAAGCTGCAGCAGCAAGCTCCCAACTTTGAAACATACTGTACAAATCTCTCAGATATCCTACTGCAGATAAAGTAGATTTTTGAATATCACGGCGTTCGTCTACCCATCCATTTACCTGTAAACCATAACGCCTTCCAGTAGCTGTGATAAACTGCCAAGGACCCACTGCCTTTGCCTGAGAGCGCGCTAAATTATTAAAACCACTCTCAATCATCGCAAGATATACTAAATCGGCAGGTAATCCGTTTTGTTTTAAGATAGGTTCAATATACGGAATAAAATATTCAGATCTTTCTAAATACTTTGCAAAATAAGATCTACCTTTACCACAAAAATAATCTATCCAGTACTCTACACGTGCATTGATCGTTATCGGAAAATCAAACCAGGTTTCCTGAAGCTTTCTTCCTAAAACAGTAATTTCTACACTTGGCAAATCAGGTGGTTGAATAGGGCTTGCAACAACAACCTGTGGCTCAGACTTGATCGGCAATTGCGCACAACCCAAGAAAAAAGAAAAAAATAAAAAATACATTTTTTTAAAATGCACCACTAACTTTTCCAACGCCTATCATTTAAAGAGCGATGTAATCGCGATTTATATTTTTTACGAACTGATTTTTCAGGAGGATCAAGTAAATCCAAAGAAGTAAGCGTTCGACTTCGATCTAAAGGCAAAGGTAGAAAAATTTGAGATCCAAATTTTAAAGGTCTTCTAGGTGATAGTCGATTTAAGTCACTCATAAGATCCACTTTAATACCATAACGACGCGCAATATGCGCGAGGGTTTCTCCACGCTTCACCTTATAAGATAAAAATTTGACACGCTTGGAAAATTTCTCATGGTTGTAAGCCTCCAAAAAAGTTTCCCGAGTAGAAGCGGGTAGTTTAATGCGATACGTTTCAAAATGGGGAGGCGTGCACCACCTCAGAAGCTCAGGATTCAACGCCTTCACCGTATGGTAAGACAAACCTGCCGCACTTGCAATTTTTAGTAAATCAGCAGGACCTTTGACTTCAAACTCATCTAATTGTTCTCCTCCCACTTCTCCATTCTTAGTAATATGAGGAACAGGAACGGGTTTAGCAAAAGGTTCAGCCAAGACAGAAGTTAAATTCTCTGGCTGCAATTCTTCTTCAAAAATTTCATCCTTTGCTAACAAAATATCTTCTTGACTTATTGAGTCAGAAATTCCTTCCCAAGGTGAATCCGTTTTCACCACTTTCACCAACTGTCCATCCCCAGCAACGGCTTCCCCCTCCGAAGGATGACTTTTTTTATCAGAAAAACCAAATTGTGATCGATTTTTAGCAATAATCGCGGCAGCAATAATTTTAGGCACATAATCTCGAGTTTCAGGTTTCAAAAAATTCTGACGTACAATCATCCAAAAATCTTCTGTTTGATAACGATTTATGGCACGAGCAACCTTCGTTTCTCCGGCGTTATACGCTGCAGCTACCAGCTCCCAGCTTTTAAACCTACGATACAAATCTTGTAAAAAATGCACAGCAGAAAGTGTGGACTTTTGAATATCACGCCTCTCATCTACCCATCCATTCACTCTCAAACCATAATAGCGAGCAACACGAGGCATAAATTGCCAAGGACCAACTGCCTGCGCTCGAGAACGCGCTAACGTATTAAACCCACTTTCGATCATAGATAAATAAACCAAATCCTCAGGGAGCCCATTTTGTTTGAGAATAGGAGCAATATAAGGGATGAAATACTCCGAACGTTCTAAATACCTGCTAAAATGAGGCCTCCCCTTTCCACAAAAATAAGAGATCCATTCTTCCACTTGAGCATTGACAGTAATAGGAAAATCAAATCGAGACTTCTGAAGCTTGATCCCAAAAACCACAATCTCTCCATTTTCGACTACCGGCAACCTCTCGGATTCTCCCGTAAAATCCTGCTCCAAGATCTCACCCAGTGTTCTCGGCTCAAAATTCGAACCAGATTTTGAATCAAGATGTGCACAGTTTAAAAAAAGAACATTGGCAAAAACAAAAAGAAGCCACCTCGAAAGATAACGCGACCTGATCACCCATTTCATGACTCTTATCCTCAACTAAACCCCCACACCATCTTACACGAAGAGCACATCCACAACCACCGAAGATCTTCCTTCAACTCAGAAAAAAAATGCCTCAAAGAGAAAAAACTCACATTATAGCGCAGTGCATAAAATAGGTCAACTTAAGACTCCTTCAAAAAGGCAACAACGCCAGTTCACGATCAACAATCCAAACTCTCATCATTGCATGTGAGCGATAGAAATTTGCCAACAATCAGCCAAAAAGCTCCCTAGAAGATTTTCTTGATGAAGTTGAGTTTTAATCACGAAACACTGACTTCTTCCGTGCCTCGCTTTCTGTCTGAATTCAAATCATGTCGCCACCTAACTACCGATTCCAACACCCCTCCACCTGATTAAAAATAATCTGAAATAATGGTACTTCAACCCCAGGGAGCTCGATTCATGGCATGGTAAGACCAACCCCTGAACAGATCGAAAGGAACTGGCCAGGACAATTCCATGCTAAAAAAACACCCCCAAGAGCTCACCATTGGGTTTCCTAGTCCTTTGAAGTTTCTCAGCTTTTCCCCCCTCTTCGTCCGATAATTCTTAGCCTGGCTGAAATTGCGGAGCCTGAATCAACGATCGATCGATTCCTGAAAGCTCATGGCATATCACGGTAAACCCCTTGTCTCAGGATACTTGAATTGCCAAGTTTTGAAAACAGGGGACAAGAAGATAGAATTTTGAGGGATAAACTCGTAAAGTTTATTCAAAAGAGTTAAAAAAAACTGAAGCTTTTGCATTGCTTGGAACAGGGGCTAAATGGATCTCCGAAATTCAAGGCAAGACGGACAAGAACGACAGAAAAAAGCTCTAGGATCGGCGCTCAGATCAAGACCTTGTACTATCAATTTAAAAAATAAATAATTACAGCTTTACCTCAGAGGAGAGGGCTTGTGTTCAACTCAACTAGAGGAATGGTGCATAGGAGAGATTTCCCATGAAATAAAAGCACGTTAAGGATGCAAAAGATAGTAAAATCAAGCAACTCGAACACAAAATCTTAAGAAAAGACAATTATTTTAGATGCACTATCAGCGTTGCTTGTTCTCAAAAAAAAGCGAATTTTCTTTGGGAAGAAAAAGAAAGAGAGGCCCCGTCAAAGCAAGACGTATAGCATCCTAAAAGACTAAAAACTATTCAGCTATGGAAACTATCAAAATTAAGGGAGGATCGCCACAAGGGCCCCATCCTCTTCGTTATCCCAAGAAGAACTTCAGGCGCCGATTCACAAGGGAAGTGCATTGAGATTAATCAAAAAAATAGAGTCAAAAAAGACATCTCAGGGTCATTCCTCGTGTGTAACGTTTGAGTTTTATTCTTGCAATGCTTTCGTAAAAAAATGTTTCTGCATGAGAAAATATATTTAATTAGTTTAATTCAGCAGTCGAGCATAAGCGCAAATGGTAAAAAAAGTTGTCAAAAACACCTCTTGAAGCTGTAACAGAGCCCTCCTTGGATCTCTCTAGGGAGATCCAACAGATAGCCATAACACCTCAAGCTTGTATTTAAGAGGCACATTGTAAGAGTTACTCAAAAAAGACAAGAATAAGGAAATCCAAAGCAAATATTTTACCCATTAATAGAATTTATACATACATCCAATTTAAGAAGAGTCAGAGAACGTTTTAGT
>DAISZI010000325.1:0-1953 GCA_036824885.1 Oligoflexia bacterium | reverse complement strand
CGACGTTGAAAGAAGCAGTAGACAACGCATTGGATGCCTGTGAGGAACATGGCATCTTGCCGGATGTTTCTGTTTTTATTGAAAAAGTCGGCTCTGGGTCTTTAAAAAATACAGATCAGATTCGGATTCGGGTGGAAGATAATGGCCCTGGGATTGATTGCGAAGATATTCCTAAGGTCTTTGGGGAGTATTTAGCTTCTTCTAAGTTTGGTCGTGGGCGATGTTCTCGTGGGCAGCAGGGTATTGGGATTTCTGCTGCGACAACTTGGGCACAGCTAACGAGCGCTGTGGGAGCCCGTGTGATTACCAAGACCAAGACCATGCGTAAGGCTTTGAATTGCTTGGTAGAAGTCGATATCAAGAACAATCAGGGCGTTTTCAAAGAAAAGCAGGGTATGGATTGGGATCGGCCTCATGGCACGAGTGTCTCCTTTTTAGTGGATGGGAGACTTCAGCTCAATGGAGATGCCGGTCTTTTAAACTACTTAAATGGAACAGCCTTAGTGAATCCGCATTTGAAGCTTTCTTATCAGATTCCTGGAATAGAGCCTCAGTTGATGAATCGGGTGACTCAGCATATCCCTAAAATTCCAGAAGCAACTGCTCCTCATCCTCATACAATGAAATTGGGAGAGTTTATTGCTCATTCTCATTTATTTGGCAGGGTGCGTGTAGACAATTGGTTAAAGAAAGGCTTTTCTCGAATCCATGAGGGGGTTTTCAGGGAGTTAGTTGAAACAGGTATTCCTAAGGCTTTATTTGAGAAATCTGTGGATGCTCTGAAAGATGCAGAATTCAAAGATTTATTTTCTAAACTTCAGCACTTGAAGTTAATGGCTCCTTCTACCCAGTCAGTGATGTCAATTGGAGAAGAAAGTTTTGCTAAAAGTATTCAAAGACTGGGAGCTTTAGATTTTTTTTCCGTTGTCTCTAGAAAGCCTGTGATTTGTGATTTTAAACCGGTTCAAGTTGAGGTTGCTGTTGCAAGGTTTCAAGAAAAAGCATTAGAGTCAGATTCTTCTGTGCAGATCCTTCGATTTGCGAATCGAGTTCCTCTTCAGTTTGACAAAGCTTCTTGTGCGATTGTCCATGCTATTGAATCTGTAAACTGGCGTGCTTATGGGATCGCTCAGCCTAAAAATGGGATTCCGCAGGGTCCTTATATCATTGCAGTGAGTGTAGTGTCTCCTTTCATTAAATTTAAAAATGCCTCTAAGGAGACGATTGATGCTTCAGATGAGTTAGTGGAAGAAATTCGAAGAGCGCTGATTCAAGCAGGTCAAAAGCTTGCTCGTTATTTAAGGCGTGAGGTGAAAGCGAACGAGCTTGAAGAAAAAATCAGACATATTGAGCAGTTTTGTCCTATTTTAGTGGATGCTTTATGTCGGATTACTGAAGCGGGGGAGGATCAGCGTAAAAGAGCTCAGGAGGGCATTGTCAAGCTTTTAGGTCGTGATGCTCATACAACTCAGCAAGAATTAGTCCATGCTGATGCTGTCCTGAAAAAAGAAACGCAAAAAGAAGAAGATCAAAAAGGAAAGAGGAAGCAAGATGGCAAAAAGTGATCAGAGCATTCTTAAGCTCAGTAAGGAATTGTGCAATCGCCTTCTTTCAGATTTAGAGCGGGCTAAAAGGCCTGTGCTTTATGCTACAAAGTGTTCTTTAGACAATTCTAATTATGACCATAGGTTGGGTTATTTGACACCTGGGGATAAGAAGGTTGCTACAGAATTGAATGTGAGCTCTGTCAAGAAAATGTCTCGAGCGATTTTTCTTTTGGAGGTTTTGCTTCGTAATATTGACACCGGAGCAGTCAATACAAAGCGTGAGCTTTACTATATCAGTAAAGGTGCGATGAAGCATGATCCTAGTTTGAAGCCCTTAGATTTTGGAGATCAGGATGAGTCCGACGAGATCTTGGATTTTATCTGTGAGATGCTTGAGTGCTACCGT
>DAISZI010000324.1:0-1957 GCA_036824885.1 Oligoflexia bacterium | reverse complement strand
TATTCGCAGTTTTACGCAAGTTTGCAGACTCAGGTTTTAACGAGAACGCAAAAATACGTTTTTATTCAGCAGCAACCGAATCCGAGTACCATTCAAGTCAATCGTTTAGTCGGAGGTAATTCTAGTAACGCAGTTTCCATTCCTCAGGATCCTAACAATGGATGGCAGTACGTTGGAATGCAGACGGGAGTTTACGCTTACCAAACAGTGCTCAACGGTGTCTCAATTGACCTGAATCAAGCTTCTGGATATGCTATTAAACTTTCTGGCAGTGGTATGATTTCGGGTTCTGATTTAGTCCAAGTCATCTACCAGCCTCAGATTTAATAGTTCTATTGACAGAAGGGGGTTCAAAAGTTACGATGGTGCGTTGGGGCCAACGAAGAGGGAGTTCTTATGGAAAACTCGCAGGAGTTTTTGATTTCAGACGATGCTGCGCAGTGGTACTTGGCGTTGGGAGAAAAATGGGTGGGGCCTTTGACAGCCTCTCAGATTCATCAGCGCATTGGATCCCAAGAGATCAGTTGGGCGCATTTTATTTGGCGTAAAGGGCAGTCTCAGTGGCTTCGTATTTGCGATACACCCTCGTTTCAGTCAGGAGCACCTTGTGCCCCCAAAAAAAAGTGCACAGAAGTGAAACAGGCTACCCTTCTTGCGGTAAAATCCAAAAATCGCGTCCCTCCTGCAGCTTCTGAGGTTGAGGAAATGAAAAAATGGTTTTTGTGTGTGAAGAAGGCACAGTACGGTCCTTTTTCTGTTAAGGAAATTCAAATGATGCTTCAAGCCGGAAAAATTGACACATCTGCCTATGTTTGGTGCCGTGGCATGCAGCATTGGGAGGCTCTCGAAAGCGTCTCTGATTTTTTCGAACAGAAGTCCGGGGGTGTTTCTGGTAAACCGAAAGTTATCAAAAAGATTGAGGTAGAGCGTCGTGCACAATTACGCAAGCCCTTGGTAGCTCAAGTGGTGATGACAGATGATCAAGAGGTCATTTTAGGTCTGTGTCGAGATATCAGTGTGGGAGGTCTTCAGATTCTTACACAGGACGTACCGGGAGGGGTGGGAACGCGTTTGAAGGTGAATGTGAGTCCTTCGGGAAAAGAAACAGAGCCTCATTTGATGTTCACGGCTCGAGGAACGATTGTGCGTGTTTTAGAGGATGGACGTGGATTTAGTTTTCGGTTTGATCGTCTTTCTGAAAAGTCAAGACGTGTCATTGAGAAGTATATTGAGTTAGGTGATGCTTAGGGAGGGTTGGAAGCTTCAGGCTGAGCTTGTGCTAGCAAAATCTTCTCTTTTTGAGAGGTTCTGTGATCGGCAAGAGCGTCTGGACAATGACGCTTTGGTGCTGATTCATGGTTTGGGTGAGCATTTAGGGCGCTACTTGCATTTTCTGAACTACTTAGATGCGTCTGTGGGAGGAATGTTTGGCTGGGATCATTTAGGCCATGGGCGATCCTTGGGTAAAAGGGGCTCTGGGACTTTTGAGCATCATGTGGAGGTAACGGCAAGTTGTATTCGGGAGTTTCACGCGTTTCTGAATCGAAAGTGGGGTTCTTGTAGGCTCCATATTGTTGGACAGAGCATGGGGGGATTGATAGCTTTAAGGCTTCCTCGTGATTTGCCTATTGCTTCTATGACGGTTTCAGCGCCTTTTTTAGGGTTAAAAGAAACAGCTTCTTTTTGGAAAAAAAGCTTAGGTCACGCTTTATCTTGGATAGCTCCTGGCATTTGCCTTAAGTCCGGGCTTGATCCGGCGAAGCTTTCTCATGATGTTGAAGTGGTAGAAGCCTATCGCAAAGATCCTTGGGTGCACACTAGTATCACCCCTCGTTTGTTTTTTAGTATGCTTGAAGGCATCGATCTTGCTTTTCAAAATACGGGATACCCTTTTCCAGTCCAAATGCTGGTACCTCTGGAAGATGCGATTGTTGATCCTTCTTGTTCCTTGAGGTTT
>DAISZI010000323.1:0-1958 GCA_036824885.1 Oligoflexia bacterium | reverse complement strand
ATTGCTTTAAGCGTTTAGGATAAGGCTAAAGGTGGTCGCAGAGCCAAAATTCAAGCTGAATACGAAAAGCACATGAAGTCTAACGAAGAAAAAGGCGAAACCAAAAAAGAATCTAAAAAGACTGAAATGGGAGAAATGTAATGGCTAGCTGGATTGCAGGTGCAATTAAACATAAAGGCGCATTAAAAAAAGAATTAGGCGTTCCTGAAGGTAAAACAATTCCTAAAGGCAAACTTGAAAAAGCGGCAGAAGCTAAAGGTAAAGAAGGTCGTAGAGCTAGATTAGCTTTAGAACTCGAAAAGTTTACTAAAAAATGAATCGCAAAGATGCCATTCGTGCCGCTATAGACAAGCAATGAAAGATTACAAATGAAGCCAATGGATCATAAGTACAAGAAAGAAAACGCTTTATTGCGTAATCATAAAGAAACTACTTTAGAAAAGAATCCCTAAGTCTTTTCCTCTTTTTGTCGATAAGACTTTGGGAGGAATTGTATGGGTCAGGTCGTACAGGCGTTGCCTTTTGGGGAAGTAGGCTCTGAAGAGGAATCTTCTGAGCAAAAATTACAACGATTGCAAGCACGATTAGAGCGCGCAGAAGGGGTTTCAGAAGATCGTTTTTGGTTCGTGTCTCAAGCGCGTTCTATGCAATCCATTGAAGAAACCTTGCTTCAGATGAAGCTTGAGTTTGTGAAGCAGGGTCACTCTCCTTGTGTTTGGCTTTTTGGAGTTAGTGGCAATGGGGTTGAAGGTATTGCGCGTCGAGTCTATGGGGTGAGCTCTGAAAAGTTTGCTCCTTGGATTGCCGTGAATTGCTTAGAGTACACGAAGGAGAGTCTTGCTGGCGTTCTTTTTGGCTCTGAGCGCACAGGTGGGTTGTTGGAGCTTGCTCGGAACGGCACTCTTTTTTTGAACCATATGCAGGTTGTTGATTTAAGTGTACAGAAAAAATTGATGCTCTTGGCTCAAAATAAGGGGATACGTTGGATTGGTGCTTGGGATGGAGCTCGGGAAGAGTTGGAGTCTCGTTTTGCTTCAGGCATGCTATCTCGAGAAATCTATGATGCTTTGAAACCCATGATCCTTGAGATTCCTTCGTTAAAAGAACGCCCTGAAGATATTTTGCCTATGGCTCGGCAGTTTGCAGAAAAAAGCTTCCAGGCCCATGGTCTTTTGTTTGAGGGCTTTTCGAGTTATTGGGAAGACGAGCTCCAGGGGCCCCTTGGACCTTCGAGTGTCGAGAGCTTAGCGCATCAGATGGAAGCACTCGCTCTGACTTCTGAAATTTCTGCCTTGGGTTATCGTGCTTTTAAGAAAACGTTCTCGCATGCTTTTGAAACGAAGTACCTCGCAGAGCTCTTAACGAAAACAGGGGGCAATGTTTCTCAATCAGCTCGGTTGGCTGAGATCGACAGAAGTAATTTTTTGAGACTCTTGAGAAAACACCATTTAAAATCAGAAGCATTTAGAAAGAATAAGCAAGACTCGAAGTGATCTCGAATCTTGCTAGGGGGGGCATTCTAAACTCCCATGATATGGGCGCCACTGTCCACGTAATGAATGCTTCCTGTGATGTGTTTGGCAGAGGGAGAACATAAAAACGAAGCGAAAGCCCCTACGTCATCTGCATGGATATTTTCACGAAGAGGGGTTTTTTCAGCTGCTGAAGCTAAGAGGGTTTTGAAATCCCGAATGCCTGAAGCAGCTAAGGTTTTCACCGGACCTGCTGAGATTGCGTTGACTCGAATTTTTTTGGGGCCTAAGTCATAGGCTAAGTACCGAACGCTTGCTTCTAAGGCAGCTTTTGCAACGCCCATGACGTTGTAGTGGGGAACCACCTTCTCCGCTCCGTAATAGGTCAGGGTGACAACGGATGCGTCTCTGCCTTCCATGAGGGGTTCTGCCTTCGCGCAGGCTTTCACTAGGCTATAAGCGCTGACATCCATAGCGAGGTTGAAT
>DAISZI010000322.1:0-1965 GCA_036824885.1 Oligoflexia bacterium | reverse complement strand
CTTCGATTTCTCCTGGACCACCTTTCTTTTTATACGTCAATCAGAAGTGCTTTGCAAAATTTAGATCAAGTGAAACTTCACTGATCTGCAATACAATACTCAGCTGAGATTCAGAGCATTGCTTTTTTCAAGCTCATTCTTCATACTCATGACTTAAAGGAGTTGCATGGTAAAAAAAATACGCTGTAGCTGGTGTTTATCGGATCCACTTTACATAAAATACCATGACGAGGAATGGGGAGTGCCCGTACACGATGATCGCAAACTTTTTGAATTTTTGATCTTAGAAAGCGCACAAGCAGGCCTGAATTGGCTTACCATTCTGAAAAAAAGAGAAGGATACCGTCAAGCTTTTTGTGACTTTGATGCTCAAAAAGTTGCAAATTTAAGTGATCAAGACATTCAAAAGCTCATTGAAAATGAAACCATTATTCGTCATGCAGGAAAAATTCGATCTGCCATTAACAATGCTCAAGCCTTTCTCAAAATACAAGAAAGTTTTGGTTCTTTTGATGCTTATAGTTGGTCCTTTGCAAAAAAACGATCCACCCCTCCAAGAAAGGATATTGCAGACCTACCAAAAACAACAGATCAGTCCGATCTCTTGAGCAAAGATTTAAAAAAAAGAGGCTTTCAGTTTGTAGGATCTACCATGATATATGGATATATGCAAGCCGTTGGCATGGTAAACGATCACCTCGTTTCTTGCTTTCGCTATCAAGATTGCGTGCATCGTGAGATTTTTTGATGCAATTCTAATGATTGATTAAAACACACAATACTCATCACTCTCAAGTAATGATCGAAATAAATTCTACTCAGCTTTTTTTCAATGGGAAAGATATCTTGTAAGATTGACCTGAAGCTCAAATTTTTTTCTTAAGACGTAAAAAATGAAAAATTACTTTATTCTTATCTTCAACAAAATTCTTGCCACTTTTTTTAATCTCATAAGTTGCACATACAAAATAGTAAGCACGATAAGAATCCATCATAAGAGTAGCTTCTAGTCTAATCGAATCTTCTTTACTCTCTTGAGCCACTTTATGTATATCACTACTATACCTTGATTGCATTTTTTCATTAAAATTATTTATAAATTCGAAAGGAATATTTATATCATCAGAAGAATCATTAATAATTGATTTTTTAATAAAATTAAAATCATCAGAACTCATTATGTTAATGAATTTATCTTCTGATTTAGAGTGAATGAAAACTTCATAATCACCTATATTCTCAAAAGAAAGCGATACTGCATCCTCTAAATAATGTAAATGTTTAAATTGTTGAAAATTATTCGAAGCAAGCACAATCCGGAAAAAAGTTAAAATCAACTCTTTATAAGAGGAGTCAGCAAGCAAATTAAATTTTCTTTCATCCATAGACGCTAAAAAAGCTTTCCACTTTTTATCAGAAAGAGTCGAATCCAAAGCACGAGAACGATCAGATCCATCCCCTTTAGTTTCATCATCATTCCTCTGCTGAAACTCTTCTTGCACTCCTAAAGACTTTTCAGAGGAAGCGGAACAACCAGAACCAACGACAGCAAGTAGCAAAAAAATCAACATCAAAAGCACCGATCTAAAAAAATCCATAAAAATAACGAACAACATAGAGTTGCCCATAGTACTCAAGCATCAAGATAAATGCAATCACTACCAAAAAAACCATGTCAATAATCTTGATGCCTGAGAATTTGAAAAAAAGTTGAGTAAAATAGTTTTTTATAAATTAATCTTTTTACTATACAAAAAGCAGGAAAAAATCTAGTTTTTGGAAATGCCTCCGCAAAAACAGAGCCTAATCAAAGCAAAAAAATTAGATAAAGAGCGATTGAAGAGACAGATCTACCTAAGTAGAATCTAATAGATTAAATTTAACGCGACTTGACATAGGTGAAATGATCTTCGGTATGTTTCAGGATAGTTGTCGCCTCGACCGCTTGGTCACCCTACATCATTG
>DAISZI010000321.1:0-1999 GCA_036824885.1 Oligoflexia bacterium | reverse complement strand
ATGACGTACAGAAACCTTCTTTCCTTCATAAGGACTGCAGGCTAAAGCCAAAACAAGCGAAGCTTTCTGATCCACATAAGACTGCACAGGATCCCGAGCATAAATCCGGCTTAAGTTCCCAGAACTCCACCAAAAATCTTCACAAATACCTAAGGCGACCCCAATACCATCGCAAAACCACAGACGCTGTTCTTGAGCAGGCTCAAAGTATCTCTGCTCCGAAAACACATCATAGTCAGGTAAAAGGGTTTTAGCTTGAGTGAACACACAAGCCCCCTCTTCCAAAACACTCGCGCAATTGTAAGCAGATCTCCCAGACCCTTCGTTCTTCGTAAAATGACCCAGCACCAAGGCCGTCTTCTGATGCCGAGTGAAAGAAACTAAATCCTGAAACGCCTTTTCACTTCGCTCAAAAATCTCAGAACGATTCAGCAAATCATAAAGCAAGTAGCCTGAAAGACTGAGCTCAGGAGTAACCAAAATGCGAGCACCTTGAGCACAAGCCTTCTGATAACACTGCTTAATCGTAAGAACATTTTGCTCAAAAGCTCCTACTATTGACTGCATTTGTGCTAAAGCAATACGCATGATAAAAGCACAAGCTCAAAAGCGTCGCTGAAGCTCAGACTTATCAAAAAAATAAGCAAGCTCACGCTCAGCAGACTGCACACTATCTGAGCCATGCACCGCATTCGCTTCGATACTGTCAGCAAAATCCTTCCGAATCGTTCCCAAAGCCGCTTTCGCAGGATCTGTCGCACCCATGATCTCTCGGTTCAACGCTACAGCATTTTGCCCTTCCAAGCATAGAATCATCACCGGACCACTCGTCATAAAACGGGTCAAACCCTGAAAAAAAGGACGATCTTTGTGCTCAATATAAAACCCTTCTGCGTTTTCACGCGTGAGTCTGACAAATTTTGCAGCAGCAATACGAAGATCCCGACTTTCAAAACGAGCCAAAATAGCTCCAATCGCATTTTTTTCCACCGCATTAGGCTTAATCATCGAAAAAGTACGTTCAACACTCATCATTTTCTCCTTTGTTGCAAGAACTCACTCATGCAATGCTTTCACTAACGTTGATCCAATATCTGAGGGACTTCGAGCAATATGCACCCCAGCTGATTTCAGCGCATCAAATTTTGCTTCCGCCGTTCCCTGACCCCCAGACACAATCGCACCCGCATGACCCATGCGCTTTCCCTGAGGAGCAGTCGATCCTCCAATAAACCCCACCATAGGCTTTTTGAATTCACGACGAATATAATCTGCCGCCTCTTCTTCTGCAGATCCCCCAATCTCTCCAATCATCACCACCGCATGGGTGTCTTTGTCTTCATGGAAAGCTTCTAAAACATCAATGAAATGCGTTCCATTCACCGGATCCCCCCCAATGCCTACGCAAGTACTTTGACCCAAACCCAGCTGAGTCAATTGAAATACTGCCTCGTAAGTTAAAGTCCCAGAACGAGAAACCACTCCCACATGCCCTTCACGATGGATCCCACCCGGCATAATGCCGATTTTACACTGACCAGGCGTAATAATCCCCGGACAATTAGGACCAATCAACCTCGACTGCTTCCCGCTCACATAACGCTTCGCTTTTACCATATCTAAAACAGGAATTCCCTCAGTAATGCAAACAATCAAGCCTACCCCAGCATCCGCAGCCTCACAAATCGCATCATAGGCAGCAGCCGCAGGAACAAAAATCATCGTGGCATTCGCACCCGTCTCAGAAACAGCTTCTTCCACCGTATCAAAGACAGAAAATCCTTCATGAACCTTACCGCCTCTTCCCGGAGTGACACCACCTACTACCTCAGTGCCATACTCCTGGCATCCCAGGGCATGAAAACTTCCCTGAGATCCTGTAATCCCTTGAACTAATAACTTCGTCTCAGCATTCACCCAAATAGCCATAAGCCTCCTTCACTACCGCTTGGCAAAAAAACTCAAGTAACCTTCGAAGCAGCAACCACCTTTTCGGCCG
>DAISZI010000052.1:0-8518 GCA_036824885.1 Oligoflexia bacterium | reverse complement strand
AGCTCATTGCAAATCACACTGCAGTGCCCATTCTTGCCAAAGTCCCTTACTCCCAAGAATTACAGCGCGTAAATTCTTCTTCCGCTTGAAAAAAAAAGAAGAAAAAATTAAAAAAATCTTTGAATCTTCCAAAAAATCAGAAAAATAATAGGAGATTAAAAAGAATCATGATGATTTAAATGTGCTAAGCTATAGGATTGAAGGAAGATTAGAAGAAAAAAGAAAATTGAAGCTAAGCTAATCGAAAAAAATGTAAATTCAACAGAATTCGAATCTTTAAATAAGAACAACAATGCTAATTTCAAAAAATACAAATTGAGGGATGGGATAAAGAAGTTAACTTTTATACCGGAGAACTAATTAAATATAAGGCTAAGCACAAAGAGTCTAAAGCTATGATTAGTCAATTCTCAGATGAGCTGAAAAAGTCTAAAAAGCTACCTCAAAAACAGAATTTAAGGCCAAACAATAGCCCCAAAAGATCGAAGTTAAATCCAAATAATACTTCCCGTCAAGGCAAAGTACAAAACGGAAATCCTCCAAACAATAAAAAAAATAAACGTGGCGGCAGCAAAAAGGGAGCCACTAAAAAATCTAAGAATAAAATTCGTATTGATGAAAAAATAGTTTGTGCGCCTAATGGGCCTGTTCCAGAAAAATTCAAATTCATGGACTAAAAATACAGTAATTCAGGATTTGATTATGAAGACGCATAACACTGAGTATAGCACTCCTCACTTTTATGACTGTGATGCAAAAGAAACCTTTCCAATAGATTTACCAGTCAGAGTCGAAGGAGATTTTGGGGGGAATCTGGGAACATTCGTTCTTTTTTTGCATCATTCTGGAAGAGTTACTGAAGAAAAATTTAAAAAATTGGTTTTCAAATCTGATCTGGTCAGATGCATAAAATGCTTGCAGAAAAAAATGATTTATTTCACAAAGAAAAGAGATTTTAAAGACAGTTCTTAGAGTCTCAGACGTTGCCCAAACTGATCTTCGTCTGAAGTAAGAAGGAAGTTTTTTCTGGTATGTTCCTTAGGGCAGACCACTCGATGTTTTCAATTTCAAAAAATTACTTACTGTGATGAGAACTCAAAAAAAGATTCACCCTTGTTTCAGCATGGTTTTGCAAGTTTTGAAAAGAGGTTTGGGTAGAAAAGATTTAACCGAAGAAATAGAGCGATCATTTCCCTATGCGAAGAAGCTACTGTATTGCTAACAGGATCTCCAGATTTGGCAAATTCAAGCCAAGGGTTCTAGGATCACATTTCAAGGCCGTTTGTACCTTGAATTGAGAAGATGAGGGAGATCTCAGGTGAGAGGGCTTCAATGCAACTCGAATAAATGACGTACTCTCATGGAGAAAAAAATATCAATCAAGTCTCGTTAAGAGCTTGTAGAGGGTTCTAGCATCGGGTCTTTGATCAGGATGGGGATGAAGGGTGTCTGCGATGATTTCAAATAAGCATTCCTTATCGCTTCGGCATAATTCCGAAGCGATTCCTTCTATTTTTTCGTGGAAAGTCGGTGCGTATTTTTTGATACATTTTTTGTAATTCTTTGTGTCTTTATAGTAATCTTTAAAGTGCTTGTAGCAATATTCATAGGGAGTCTTTACTCTATATTCTGAGGGAAGCGTATTTAAAGCAATCATGCCCCATGCAAAAATGTCTCTTTTTTGTATTTGTTCTTGAGATTTTATTTGAAATGCGGGGTTAAGCATCTCAGGAGCTTCGTGGCTTGCTGAGCCTCTGCTTACTGGTTGAGTATGGGTATCCGTGGTACATCCAAAATCAGAAATGTCAACTTGAAGATTTTTCCCTTTTCTTTTCACGAGAATATTATCTTCTTTGATATCTCCGTGAACGAATCCCATAGCGTGAAGATGCCTGAGTCCTTGAGCAATCGTTTTGAGGATAGATTTTCCGAAACGACCTTTGAGCATTTTTTCCTTCAGTTCGCTGTCGTAGTTTTCTTGTATGATAGCGTATTCATTTTTTTTCAATTGAAAAGGAAGTCCTTGGCTCAGACCTGGTATTTTTTTTTCAGGAAAGTGATCTTTAGAATAAGCATTAATTATTTCGTATATTTTTATTTCATTTTTAATAGATCTTAAGTTTTTTTTCTTATTTGCTTTTAAAAGCGTAAATTTATTTATATGACGAATAGTTGAAGAAGTATCAAAATTCATGATGGTTTTAGCTTTTTTTGAGCTTCCTTTTCCTAGTATTCTGTTTTTATAGCTTACCAACCATTGATAATTGGGTGCGATAAAAAAAGAAGCTTTTTTTTCTTTTCCTGTTTCGTTAACTAAGAAAGCAGTTCTTTTAATGATAGCATCTTTTTTTTTCGCTATAGAGTTCCATGATTCTTTATTCGTTTGGATTGTTTTAAATAAATCATAAACTTCATAAAAATCTAGTTGCCACTCTTGTTCTTCGACGGCCTTCAAGAAAAAAGTGAATTTACGAAAAAAATCTTTTTTCATGCATTTGATATTCAATTTATTGTGAATAGATTCTAAAGTATTTAGATTTTTTTTCTTTTCTTCTATTTGTAGTGAGATATCAATTTCATCAGAAGCGCAAATCATGGTATTTTTTTCATAATCAAGGTATTGAGGTTTTTTTTCTGCGGCAAAGCTTCTTGCACTTGATCCTAATAAAAAAAAGATAAGAAGTTGTCGATAAATTAAATTCACTTGACTGTTCCTGGGTTTATTCCAATTGTCATGAGATTCTGATTTCTATCATATTTTTTTTAATAAAACAAAAATAAGTTAAAAAATAATTAATAAAAATGATTTATTGTTAAGAAAATTTCAACTTTTTTCATGATTTTTTCAGGAGCATGATTGTTGAGAGGATGGAAAAGGATCCTGGTTTGTATATCTTTGATGAGTTGATCTGCTTACTTTTTAAGTGCATTTTTTGCATCATTGTATCAATGCATCGAGTGAGAGAATGCTTGAGGTCAACAAAATAAAAAAAGGTATCATGTTCGTACAGCTCGCTATAGTTTTTTGATTGTTTTTCATCCGACGTCATGGAAATGACATCTCAAAAAAGCTAGAAGTGGTGATAGGTCATTGGTTGAGCCTTCGATTGCTGCGAGATACAAGTGAATGGATAGAAAAATCTTCTCAATGGATTGGTTTTCTGGATTGCTTCTGTTTTTGATTGATCTCAATGTAGATGCAAAGATGAACTTAGTTTGGTATATCTTGTGTTTTTCCTGTATAGGTAGACTGGAATGCGGAAAATTTATCTCGTTCCCAATTTCATTACGACGCTTGCCATGTTTTTTGGCTTTTATTCTATTGTTTCTGCGCTTCACCAGGAGTACTTGATCTCTGGTTGGGCTATCGCAGCTGCTGGGGTTTTTGACATGTTGGATGGAAGGGTGGCGCGTTTGGCAAAGGCTACCAGTCCTTTTGGAGTTCAGTACGATAGTTTATCAGACCTTCTTTCATTTGGGGTGGCGCCTGCGGTTCTTGTGTATCTTTGGGTTCTTGAGTCTTTGGGGAATGTTACTTGGCTCTTTGCTTTTATTTTTGTTACCTGTGGAGCTCTGAGACTTGCTCGATTTAATGTGTCTCAGACCTCTTTGCCTAAGACCTACTTTCAAGGGTTGCCTATCACTCTTGCGGCTCAGTTTTTAGCAAGTTTTGTGATTGCAGGGGAATCATTGGTTTGGGCGTTTGATTTCAAGATTTGGGTTTTAGGGCTTCTGCTGTTGCTTTCGCTGCTGATGGTCAGTACCGTTCGGTTTCGATCTTATAAAGAAGTCACTTGGAGATTGAGTTTTTTTTGGTGCATGGGATTTTTGTTATGGGCATGGGTTCAATTAGCATGGTCGCTTTTTGCAACTTTAGGAATTTATCTACTTTTTAACTTAGCGGAAAATGCTTATTCTTTGATTTTTCGTCGTTGTTTTTTTTCTTCGAAACCCGAGGATGATGGGATTTCATGCAAGTAGCTGTGGTTGGAGCCACCGGGATGGTGGGCAGAAGATTGCTGGGATTTTTGGAGTCTCGAAAGTTTCCTTGGAGGGGTCTTCGTCTCTTCGCTTCTGATCGGTCTTTAGGTAAGAAGATAGAGGTTGGTGGGCAGACCTATCGGTGTCAGAAATTAGTACCGGGTTGCTTTCAGGGATTGGATCTTGTTTTTTTTGATGCTTCTGATGAGGTTTCTCTCCATTTTGTTCCTCAGGCTTTGAAAGAAGGGGCTTGGGTGGTCGATAATGCCTCTGTTTTTAGGCTGGAAGAGGGGAGTTTTCTTTTAGTTCCTGAAGTCAATGGAGATCTTTTACGTTCTTTTTTGAAAAAGACACCGGTTGTTCCCACGGTCATCAGTGGTCCTAATTGTGTAGTGGTCCCACTGGTCATGGCTTTGAAGCCTCTTTTACCTTGGGGGATTCAGCGAGTGGTGCTTTCGACCTATCAAAGTACGAGTGGAGCTGGGAATGCTGCGATGCAAGAGCTTGAGGCTCAATCGCGAAGTAGTTTGGACCAGAAGCCGCTTGTTGCGAAGGTTTTTGCTCATCCCATTGCTTTTAATTGTATCCCTCAGATAGGAAGTTTTCAGCAGGATGGTGCTACCAGTGAAGAGAGGAAAATCGTTTTAGAAACGAGAAAAATTTTAGAAAGACCTGATCTGAAAATGGCGGTCACGGCAGTGCGTGTGCCTACTTTTTTTTGCCATGCGCTGTCTATTTATTTGGAGTGTGAGTATGGTTTGGATCTAGCTGAGGTACGTCAGGCATTACGTGCTCAGCCTGGTGTGGTAGTTTTGGACGATCCTAGCACTGCTTCTTATCCCTTGGGGATCAGCGAAACGTATGGAGCTCAGGGTAGGGATGCCGTTTATGTGGGACGCTTGAGGCATGGTGAAAGTAGCAATACCCTTCAGCTTTGGGTGGTATCTGACAATTTAAATAAGGGAGCTGCTTTGAATGCTATTGAGTTAGGGGAGATGTTGATTTCGGTATTGCACTAGGATGGAAGTATGTGGTCGAAGATAAGTTCTTGGCTTTTTTTATTAGGATATTTGTTGCCTACTTGGTCTTTGGGAGCTGTATGGGTTACTCCGCAAAATGCTGGAAGTGTTTCTCCTTCAGTGACTTCAGGCGGTAAAATTTATTATTTTACAGGAACCGCGCAATTGAGTAGTCCGGCGTTTGTTTTATTTGATCCCATTGATCTCGGCGTAACGATAGAGCAGGATGCTGAGTTGAGAAATAGCATTCAGGTTCGAGTGCGTTCCGATATTCCTAGTGATAGTACAGTGGGAAATTTTGTGGTTTTGACGGTTTCGGTTGCTGCGACGTCCAATACTAGTAGTGCTTTATATCCTCCAGTTCCTATTTCAAGCTTGAACGGAAAGCCTTGTAATCAGTTAGATAGTGGGTGTGTTTTTCGTAATTGGAGTCAAGGAGCGGGGAATTATCCTAGTGGAAATAATACCACCGGTCATTATTATGGTGTTGTTTTGTCTTCAAGTTCCAGTCCTGTTATTATTGGATTAAATCCTGCTTCGATTTGTTCTGATTCAAGTAGTTTGATGGCATCAGACATTGCATCTGTTTCAGGATGCACTGCTGACTCAGTGACTTCGACAGTAGATTTTGCGACTGTGATGCAATTGAAATTTTCCATTAAAAGCTATTCGTTTATTAGTGCTACGAATACTACGCAGACAGCAGGTATCACGACTTCGCAGTATCAGTATCCTGATGGACAAGTTTTAGATTCTACGCCGGGGTTTGTGAGTTTTGTATTTCAAAGTGGAGTGCCAACTTTTCAATGTTCTTTGAGTGCTTTAAATAGCAGTTATTTTCCAGGAGATGGAAAAATTTTTTTAAATACTTCTATTTTTTCTATATTTCGTTCATTAAATTCTACTGCGCCTATTCAGAATCTTGTAGTTGTAGGAGCTGATGCTCCTGGTGATCCAGATACGACTAGTAACTTTAATAAAGCCAATAGTCTTTCTGCCACGGTATCTGCTGGTGCATTTAATCAGGTTGTGTCAGGGTTTTTGAATAATAAAAATTACAATCTTTCTTTTATCGGTCAAGATGCTTCAGGAGTTTATGTTGGCGCTAGTCCAGATTGTAGGATCAACAATGTGATGACAAGCGATATTTATGGATTTTTGCCTTCGAATAGCAATCAGTGTTTTATTGCAACGGCTGCTTTCGGTTCTTCTGAAGGATTTTTTTTAGATACTTTAAGATCATTTAGAGATCGTATTTTATTGAAATATGATTTTAGTACGGAATGGGTCAATTGGTACTATCGTTGGTCGCCTGAAGCATCTTTATGGTTGGTAGATCATATGTTAGCAAGATACTTGGTGCTATTGTTTCTTCTACCAATCGTTGGATTTGCTTGGATGGCATTGCATCAAAAAGTGTTTTTTTTCTTTTGTTTAGGGAGTTTTTTTTGGTGGTTAAGCAAAAAAATTTTACTAAGATTTTTCTGAGCGCATCTTTGTTTGCTAATCTCGCTTTAGCAGAGAATCAGCCTTATATTGATTCTATTAAAATACAATTAGAGAAAAAAAAATCAGAATCTTCAAGTGACGATTTCAGAAAAGACGACAATTATATTCCATATATCATGAAGGATAAAGAGCCTGTTTTGCTCAACGAAGATTACATTAAAAAAATTCAGTCAGAACATCCTGTGATGAAATCTGATACATCCTATACGGAGGAAGAAAAGAGAAAATTAGGGCCTGCCTCTGAGGAAAGTGCGATTGAGGCTTTTCGTCAGGGAAAATCGGAGCTTCATCCAAGATTTCAGGGAGAGTCTTCTTTTGGTTTTGGTTTGAGGTATGGTGTTTTATCTCGAGGAACGATTAGCTCTACTCGAGGGTTACAAAATTTCTTTGATGTTTATGGAAAAAAATATTCCCCTAGCTTTTCTTTGATGTTTGAGTATCAAGCGATTCAAAATTATCTAGGTAAGTGGAGTTTTTTTGGATTGATGGGATTTCAATATTACCATGGTTATGGGCGATTTGCTCAAAATCTTCTTGCACCCAATGGAACTACGTTTTCTTCAGAATCTCGTACATTATTCAAGTTTTATAGTATTCCTCTGAGTTTGGGGATCAAATATCAATTTGATTTAGCAAAGTTTATTCAGCCCTATGTGATGGTTGGAGGTAGTAGTGTGATTTTTGTGGAAGATCGTGAAGACGCAACGAAAGGAAGTCGTGGTCATACAGAAGGATATTTGCTTTCAGGGGGAGCTTCATTTTTATTGGATTGGATTTATCCTAGTGGTATTTGGAATTTGTATGCTGAGTATGGCATTAAGCATTTGTATCTTACGTTAGATTTTGTGAATATTCGTACTTTTAATGGATTTGTTCGATACGACATAAAGACTTTTTATACTGGAATTGTTTTTGAATACTAGGTACGCTTTACTGATTTCTTATGTAGGGACTTCTTTTGTAGGATGGCAACGACAAAAGCATCATCCTTTAAGTATTCAGCAGGTTTTAGAAGAAGCTTTTTTTGCGGTAACACAAGAAAAAATTTATTGTATTTCAAGCGGAAGAACTGATTCGGGAGTTCATGCCTGCGCACAAGTGGTGCATTGTTCTTTACAAAAACCATGGATACCTGAACGCTTGCAGCTTGCTTGTAACGCATTGTTACCCAAAACCATTCGAATTTTAAAAATAAAAACAGTTTCATCGGAATTTCATGCTCAAAGAAGTGCTTTGAAAAAACAGTATAGTTATTATTTTCAGCAAGGATTAGCTTCTCTTCCTTATTATGAGCCTTATACGTGGTGGATTCGTAAGCATTTAAATATAGAAAAAATGCAACAATCAGCAAATTTTTTAGTAGGCACTCATGATTTCAAGTCTTTTCAGTCAAGTGGAACCTTGGTTCGTTCTACTGTTCGTGAAATTATAGAAGCAAAAGTAAGTATTCAATTGCCGAATTTTCCAGATTTTATGAGTATGGATAAAAGTTTTTATTTGGTCCGTCTTTGTTTGGTGGGTACGGGTTTTTTAAAGCAAATGGTACGTACTATTGCTGGATCTATTCTTCAAGTAGGAGAATGCAAGAAAAGTCCGTTATGGATAAAAGAAATTCTTGATTCAAAAGATAGAAGGAATGCAGGCGTTGCTGCTCCTGCTCGAGCGCTTTGGCTTGAAAAAGTCTGGTATTCTGAACATTTTGACCTATTTTAGTAACGTCTATTTCGGGTGACTCTTAATGATTAAAAAATTGCCAGATTTTTCACTTAGTGTTATTATTTATTCTGATTTAAATATTTCTTTAATTTAAAATATAAAGGGGTGGAGATGATAAAAATTTTTTTGACTATTTTTTCGTTAATTTTTTCTTCTCAAGTGATGGCAGAAACTGATATAAATTACTCGAACAATCAAGAATTAATAAGAAACAGCAAAAAATTAAGTATTTTTGAAGAATGGAAAAGCTTTAGAGAGCTCATTCCGAATACCGACTCAAAAAAGTATTCTCA
>DAISZI010000051.1:0-8529 GCA_036824885.1 Oligoflexia bacterium | reverse complement strand
GTTTGAGTTGAGAAGGGAAGTAGGGGCTTTGGCCCGTCAGGGTTCTGGGAGTGCGTGTCGATCCTTCGAGGGGCCTTGGGTGTGTTGGGATGAGTTCTTTGCATTGCCTGTGCCGCATCAGATGCCAGTGCTTTCTCATTTTGTCTTGATTTTAGATGCTTCTGTGAAGGAAGTTTCTTCTTCTCAGGCGCATGCCAGAGTGAGGACCTCTGCTCTTTGGGAGCATCGGGTTTCTCGGGCAAACTTCAGAACTCAGGAAATGCTTGAGGCTTTGAGGAAGGGAGATGCAGTTCGGGTAAGTGAGATTGCCTGGAGTGAGCTTTGGGAGATGCATAGTTTATTTCATACGAGTCATGTGCCTTTTTCTTATTGGGTGGGTCAAACCGTGGAGGTATTGCATTGGGCGAAGTTGCAGAGACTTGAGGATCCTGAGTTGATTGTTACGTTAGATGCAGGGCCTAATGTGCATTTTTTAATTCCTAAGACTAAACGAGCCATCTTCCATGAAAAATTAAAGCATCAATTTGAAGCAGTTTTATTGACGGACGAGCAAGGAATGGGAGCGAGTTTCTTTCCCTTATTATGAAATCCGAACCATTTTATACAAAATTACCTGGGAAGTGGGTTCTTGCAGGGGAACACGCGGTTTTACAAGGCATGCCTGCGATTGCTCTTCCTCAGAATCAGGTTTTTTTGAGTTTGAGGTTTGATCCTTCTTGTGAGGGTATTTTTGAAGTCTTGCCTTCAGAGGCTCAGCCCTTGATCATTGAGTTACTAGACTCCATTCGTGATACTTGGGATTTTCAAAGATTTCCAGGAAGACTCACTATGGAAAGTTCTATTCCGGTCGGAGCGGGATTAGGGTCTTCAGCGGCTCTTTGTGTTGCTTTGACTCGATGGATCATGCATTGCACTCCTTCTATGGCCTCTGAGCAATGGCAATTAGCTCAGACATTAGAGCATCGTTTTCATGGAAGAAGCAGTGGGATGGATACTGCTGTGATTTCTTCTGGGGAGCCTCTTTGTTTTAGTATGCTCGGGCCTAAGATTGAGCCCATTGGAATTAAAAAGATCCCACGGTTTACTTTTCACGATACTTCATTGAGGGCTCGAACGAGTGATTGTGTTTTGAAAGTTCAAGCGTTTCGAGATCGTTCTTCTGCTCTTGGACGCCAGTGGGACGCCACGATGGGAGAGGCTTCTCACTTGGCTTTGGAGGGTCTCGTGCTTTACGATGCAGGCTCAGAAAGCGAAGGCTTGAAGCTCATTCAGAAAGGAATGCAACGGGCTCGAGCTTGTTTCTATGCGTGGCAGCTTGTGCCTGGAGACGCTAAACGCTTAGAAGAAAACCTGCTTCAGCAAGGAGCTCTTGCTACAAAACTTACCGGTGCTGGAGGTGGTGGGATCGTGGTCGCCCTTTGGGGGCCAATGAGTCTCGTGTAGTTAAGAGTCCACAAAGGATTTTAAAAGTTTAGCACGAGAAGGATGCCTCAATTTACGAAGCGCCTTCGCTTCGATCTGTCGGATACGCTCTCGAGTCACAAAAAAATCCTGCCCTACCTCCTCTAAGGTATGGTCTGATTTTTCTCCAATACCAAAACGCATGCGAAGGACTTTTTCCTCTCGAGGTGTCAAAGTGGCAAGGACTTTACGTGTTTGCTCAGACAAATTGATGTTCATCACTGCCTCTCCAGGATTAATGATCTTCTTGTCTTCAATAAAATCACCTAAATAAGAATCTTCTTCTTCCCCAATAGGGGTTTCTAACGAAATGGGTTCTTTAGCAATCTTCAGCACCTTGCGTACTTTATCTACCGGCAATTCCATCTTCGAGGCAATTTCTTCCGGAGTAGGTTCGCGTCCTAATTGCTGCACCAGTAATCGTGAGGTCCTAATGAGCTTATTGATAGTTTCAATCATGTGAACCGGAATACGAATGGTACGCGCCTGGTCCGCAATCGCTCGGGTGATAGCCTGTCGAATCCACCAAGTGGCGTAGGTAGAAAACTTGTACCCCCTGCGGTATTCAAATTTGTCCACAGCCTTCATTAATCCAATATTGCCTTCTTGGATCAGGTCCAAAAACTGCAATCCGCGATTCGTGTACTTCTTGGCAATAGAGACCACAAGCCTCAGATTAGCCTCTACTAACTCACTTTTTGCTTGATCTGCTTTTCGCTCTCCGATGGTCAATGTATCGTAAATGCGACGAATTTCATTGATACTGATGCCTGAGTCTGCTTGAAGTTGATCAATTTTTGATCGCAAATTCTTTTCAGAAAGGATGAGCTGTTCTAAGCGTACTTGAGTGACATCGTATTGCTTACACAAGCTAGGATGCTTTTCAGGAGCATTTTCAAAAAGTTGCGTAAGTTCTGTTAACTCTTGTTCTGTTCTTAATCCTAAAAAGTTTAATATTTTTTTTTGATCATCTAAGAGCTCTCTGCCACGCAGCCAAAAATCTTTAATTCCCACAGCAAGCTGATTGATCGTTTTTCTATTAAAAGCAATGTCTTGAAAGGCTGTCTGTACTTCAGTGCCTTTTGCTTCTAACTCTTCAGTCGTCTCAGAAGAAGGCGCAATTGTCTCCTGGTGAGTCAGTAACGCTTTGACCTTGGCAATAGCGCTGAGTACTTTTTCTAAGTATTTTTTTTCATCATCCAGAGAAACTTCTTCGTCAACGCCTCGAATCACATCTTTGACTTTGGTACGGGAGGTTTCAAGACGCTCTCCTAAATCCACAATCGCAAGGGTGCCTAGTTTAGAGGCAAGCAGAGCTCTGAGGATATCTAGTTCCCCTTCTTCAATTCTTTTAGCAATTTCTACCTCTCCCTCTCGTGTGAGCAAAGAGACACTGCCCATTTTCTTTAAGTAGAGCTTGACAGGATCTGCGCCGCGGCTTACCTCAGCCGGCACAACTCCCTCTTCTCCAGCTTCGTCTGCATTCAGGGAGGATCCAGGTACTAACGGAATTTCGTCAGAGTCTTCCTCATCATCCAGGTCCTTAGCGCGCTTGAAGGAATCAATGATCTCTATTTCATTTTCAGAAAGGAGATTCATGACATCGTCAATAGCTTCACAAGTAAGGATCTCAGGAGGCATCAACTCATTGACTTCTTCATAAGTTAAGCATCCACGTTGAATGCCTAGCTCTAGTAATTTCCTGATGTCTTTATTTTTTGCTAACACATTGAGATCTTCAGATTTTCGAGGAGAGAGATCATCCTGATTCTTCATCATAGAAGGAGATAAACTGCTTCATTTTTTTCTGCACGTCAAGGTATTCTTTTAGGTTTTTGTTTTCTGCTTGAGGATTGTTGCGGATGAGTTGGAGGTCTAGGTTCATTTTAATCTTTTTGGCGTAAGAAAGCCATTTTTTTTTCAAGCTGTATTTGAGTGCTTCGCGGAAGGTGGCAAGTTTTATCGTGGTGTCAGAAACCAACGATTCAGTCAGTAAGGTTTGAATTTCTGATTCTAGTTCCGCTTGAACGAAGGCTTCAGGAGTTTCTTGGAAGGACTGCAGTCGCTCGGGTTGAGCCAGTAAAGAGGCTATAAACTCTTGGAGTGGGTAGCTCTCCCAAAGCTCATGGAGTTTCATTTTGGGAGGTAAGTGTGCTTCAGCATTGCGCCATATCTCAAAACAATCAGGCTGAAGCAATCCTTTGAGGAGGATTCGATCGGCTTGGGAGAACTTCGGAACAGGGGGCCGGATGGGTGCTGATTCGATTTTTTCTTGACTCCATTGTCTCCAGGTCATAGGGGTCATCTCGAGATTTTTTTGGATGAGTTCGAGACGTACGGATTTGCCAATGGGATCTTTGAATTGATTCAGATAAGTCTGTATTTTTTTAATCGCTTCGGTTTTTGCTTGAGCGCCTTGGGAACATTGCTCTAAGAGTTGTTCAATTTTTTGATCTAAGAGAGGAGTTGCTCCTTGAAGCAATGCACGCATTTGCTCGATTCCCGTGAGTAATGGGCGTGCTGAGGTTTTGCTGTCTTTTCGGTGTAATAAGAGGTCATCGGGATCAAGTCCTTCGGGCATTTGTGCTCCAAAAATGACAATGCCTGCTTCTAATCCTATTTCCATAGCGCGTTGAGTTGCCTGACGGCCTGCTTCATCTCCGTCAAATAAGACAATGATTTTATTGGCTAAGCGTTTGAAAAGACGTAAGTGATCCAAGCTCAGTGCGGTTCCGCACGTGGCAACTGTATGGGAGAATCCTGCTTGGTGCATGATTAAAGCGTCAAAGTATCCTTCTACGAGAATAATTTCTTTTTTTTCGCGGATATGCTTTTGCGCTTGATGCAGACCAAAAGCAAGCTTGCTTTTTTGAAAGAGGAAAGATTCGGGAGAATTCAAGTACTTGGGGTTTTCATCTTCCAGAGCGCGTCCTGCAAATCCTTGAATTTTTCCCTGAAGATTGACGATCGGAAAAATAATTCGGTTTCTGAAGACATCAAAGTAATGACTTTCTCGTGATTTGCGATGGTCTCGGATGAGCCCGAGTTCTATTGCAAGTTCTAAAGGTGCTCCTTTGATTGCTAGGTGGGATGCTAGGGCATCCCAGGATGGTCCGAGTGATCCCAGATAAAACAAACGCGCTGTTTCTTCCGTGATGCCTCGGAGTAAGAGGTACTGGATACTATCGGAAGCATTGCCTAAATGTGCATGAAAAAAAGAAGCAGCAAAACGATTGAGTTTATAGGCCAGTTTTTTTTTCTCTTGTGAGTCTTGAATGTGAGGACTTGAGGTCTGAGGTAGGGCTATTCCCAGGCGATCCGCTAATTCTTCCACCGCATCTGGAAAAGTCAGGCCTGAAATCTCCATAACAAATCCAATCAGATCGCCTCCTTTTTTGCATCCATGACAATGAAAAAGCTGCTTTTGAGCACTCACATGGAAAGAAGGCGTTCTTTCTGTATGGAAGGGGCAAAGACCCACGTGTTGAGAACCGGATTTACGTAAAACTACGTGTTCTCCAATAACGTCAACAATATTCACCTTAGTTTTGATTTTATCAATAATATCAGATGATATCTTGCCTTCCTGAGGCATGGTTTAAGCGAGTTCTAATTGGGCGCGGATGAGCTGGCTGACCCATTTTCCGTCAGCACGACTTTGGACTTGAGGGAGGACGAGTTCCATCACTTGTTTCATTTCACGAATGGAAGTTGCCTGAGTTTCTGCAATCGCCTGTGCAATGATTTTTTTTAATTCTGATTCCGAAATGGGTGGAGGTAGAAAGGTTTGAAGGAAGGTAAGCTCGAGCTTTTCTGCAGCGACCAAGTCCTCACGTCCCCCTTGTTGAAATTGCTCCATGGAGTCTCGGCGTTGCTTGACCAAGCTCACGAGAATCTGAATGACTCCTGAGTCGTCAAGCTCTACCTGATCATCAATTTCTTTTTTACGAATAGCTGCATGAAGATTGCGAATATAGCCCAGCTTTTCTTTTTCCCCTGCTTTCATAGCAGCTTTCATCTGTTCAGCAAGAGATGCTTTTAATTTGCTTGTCATGGGTTCCTCTTTGATTGGAAAAGAGGCAATCTCAAAGATTGCCTCATAAGTTAACCTATTCTTACAGGGCGTCCGCCTTTTTTCACGAGTCTTTTTCTTGCGGCAGCCGCTTTTTTCTTACGTTTGACAGAAGGCTTTTCATAGGCTTCTCTCTTACGAACTTCTGAAAGGATTCCGGCCTTTTCACACTGTTTTTTAAATTTTTTGAGAGCGGCTTCAAAAGAGTCGCCGTCTCGAATCATAATGCCTGGCATGCATCACCTCCTTTCAGGTTAAAAGAGCATTGTAGCTTATTTTTTGAATTTTCAGATGAAAAAAAAGCAATTTTTTTAAGCAATCTATAAAGTTGATTATATGCTTCAGAAAGAGGTTCCTTCTATTATGTGGGGGGGGGTGATGATGCGAAGTACCAAGAAGCGAGAGGGGGTGCTGAGAAGGACGTTGAATCTATTTTTCCAAGTGAGGTACACTTGACAGGACTTTTCTGATGCTGTACGCATTGACGATGTATTCTTAGGCCCATAGCTCAGCTGGTTAGAGCAGTCCGCTCATAACGGACGGGTCGGGGGTTCAAGTCCCTCTGGGCCTACCATTGCTTCTGGTGAAGGTTGATTTCAGGAAAATTGCTTGAGTTGAAAGACTGGGGCGATGCATTTCTTGGGTCTCAGAAGATTTCTGACGCTTGAGGTCAAAAATTGCCAAGATTCAAAAAGAGTCGTTAAAAAATTGATTGTAACCTCTTTTTGCAGTAGAGCTTCTTGCATGAAGAAATTTGCTTTTTGGGGTCTAGCGGTTTTTTTATACTGTGGTTCCTTCGCTCTTGCGATGCATTCTGGTCCTCAAGCAGGAATGAATTTCAGTCATGGATGTTTGAAAATTTTCAAAACCACCGTTCATCATGCCGAGCTTTGAAAAATACTTTTAAGAGATGGTACTATTCAAAAATTAGAGGTCTCCTATTCGGAAATTGATCCTAAGCTTCTCAGGGGGCTACTTGCAGGTCTTCAGGATTTATCGATTAACTCAGTTACAGATCTTCATGGCGATGTCCTTTCGACACGTGATCTTTTCGCGGATACAGCCTGTTTTCCTAGGTTGGAAGTGCTCATTCTGAGGAACCAGTATATCACGGATTCGGATGTGGATTTTATTGCTGAAATGCGAGGGCTCAAAAAACTCGACCTCTCGAACAATCAGGTAAGCACTGAAGGATGGATGAAAATCGCTCAAATGCAGTGCTTGAGGATCTTGATCTGAGTGAAAACCAGATCAGTTCTTTGGGGGATTCGACTTTTTTCGTAACTCCAAGTCTTAAAAGATTAAGCCTCAGGCACAATCGAATAGATGATTTGGGTTTATATTCTATTGTCACCATGAGAGAGCTGACCAGCTTGGATCTTGGTTTCAATCAGATAGGAGATGGGGGGGCAAAGTGTATTTCTCAGAGGAGTCGGCTTACCCAGTTGAATCTTCGTGCGAATGCTATCGGAGATCCTGGAGTCAAGCATATTACTTACATGCGGAGGCTTACCGATTTAGATCTCAGTTGTAATCAACTAGGAGAAGCTGGAGCGAAGCTTATTTTTAAAATGCACGCACTCGTCAATCTCGATCTCAATGAAAACACCATCACAAACTTAGATCTGAGTCACAGTGAAATGACCGATGAGCAGGTTTCTCTGATGGCTCGTATGAGAGGGCTTGTAGGATTAGATCTCAGTCACAATCAATTAGGGGAAGTTGGTTTTCGGTGTGTTTTTAAGATGCAGGGAATCCGTCATTTGAATCTGAATGGTAATGGCATCAGCACTTTGGATCTCAGTGGGATGCAAATGACGCCTGAGCAGGTGGTTCATCTGTCTGAAGTACAGGGCATCACAAGCTTAAATCTTCATGGTAATCAGATAGGAGATGAAGGAGCGAAGCAGATTTCTCAGATGCAGGGGCTTACTCATTTGAATCTTCGCGCTAATCAAATCGGAGATCCTGGAGCGAAGTACCTTGCTTGCATGAAGGGGCTTGCCGACTTAGATCTCAGTTATCATCAAATCGGGGAAGCTGGAGCGAGGTTTATTTTTAAAATGCACGCACTTGTCAATCTTGACCTCAACGAAAACGATATCACAAGCTTAGACCTGAGTCATAGTGAAATGACGGATGAGCAGGTCTCTCTGATGGCTCGTATGAGAGGGCTTGTAGAATTGGATCTCAGTCACAATCAACTAGGGGAAGTTGGTTTTCGGTGTGTTTTTAAGATGCAGGGAATCCGTCATTTGAATCTGAATGGTAATGGCATCAGCACTTTGGATCTCAGTGGGATGCAAATGACGCCTGAGCAGGTGATTCATCTTTCTCGAATACAGGGCATCATAAGCTTGAATCTTCATGGTAATCAGATAGGAGATGGAGGAGCGAAGCAGGTTTCTCAGATGAAGGGGCTTACCAGCTTGGATCTTAGCTACAATAAAATAGGGGCTGCTGGAGCCGAGCTTATTTCTCAGATGAAGGGGCTTACCCATTTGGATCTGAGTTTTAATCAATTGGATGAGGAGTTTGAGAGTATTTCAAGCATGGATACCGACTGCGGTCAACTGGAAGAGGAGGGGGTTGAGAGTATTTCGAGTAGGAAGGATCCCGGCTGTCATCTTGAAATCGCATCTTCCATGGAGGGCACCTTGGATCTTAGAAAGAATGATTTGGGAGACGAGGGTGTGCAGAGGATTTCGAGCAGGACAGGTATTGTCTCTTTGAATCTCAGATGGAATAAAATGGGAGAGCAGAGGGCTCAGAGCATTTCGCGCATGAAGGGACTTACCTGCTTGGATCTCAGGAGTAATCAGATAGGAGATCAGGGAGCTACTTGGATTGCTCAGATGCAGGGGCTTACCTATTTGAATCTGAGTGCTAATCAAATCGGAGCTTTGGGAGCTCAGAGGATTTCGCGCATGAAGGGTATTACTTCTTTGAGTCTCGGCTGCAACCTTGAAATTGGGTGCGAGGGGCTTGAGTTCCTT
>DAISZI010000320.1:0-2008 GCA_036824885.1 Oligoflexia bacterium | reverse complement strand
TTTTTAGTCTCGATTCTATAATGCATCAAGTCAAAACTCGTCACTCTCAAGTTAAGAGCGCTTGAAGCTTCTTATGCCAGTATCAGTATTTTTTTGTATACTGCAGCTTTTTCGAAGGGGGATGATTGAAAGAGGGGTTTATCAGTCGATGAATTTTTTTAATTAAGTTTTAGATTTGTGAAGGGGCGTGCATTGCCGGTGGTAGTTTGTTCGGGCTTATGCTCTCTGAGAGACTTCAAAGCTGAGCAAATGTATCAAGTTTTTTTAAAAGACCTGGATTTCTGAGACGGATCCTACTAAGCTTGGGACTATGTCGAAACTTTATCAGCCTGAGCAGTTTTTTTTGTCCAATGGAATCCCCGTCATTTTACAGCATGCACAGTCTTCTGTGGCGTCTATTTACTGGTGGGTACAGGTAGGTAGTGCAGATGAAACTCCTCGAGAGGCAGGGTTTGCACATTTTTTGGAGCATATGCTTTTTAAAGATGCTTCTTCTAAAGAGACGGGAAAAGCTTCTAGTGGAAAAACAGCGAGACTCATTGAATCTTTGGGGGGAGATATCAATGCTTACACGTCTTTTGATCAGACGGTATACCATGTGAGTTGCGCTTCTCAGCATTGGGAGAGGGTTTTGGATGTGTTTGGGCAGATGGCTCAGCCTCAGCGTTTTTTTCAGGAAGATTTTCAGAGAGAGCGGGAAGTGATTTTGGAGGAAATTCGTAAAAATGAAGATTCTCCGGGAAGGCAATTGTCTCAGAGCCTGTTTACGACGGCATTTCAGCAGCATCCTTATGGCAGGCCAGTCATTGGTTGGGTGGAGACCATTCGATCTGCTAAACTTGCTGCTTTAGAGAAGTTTTATCAAAGGCATTACCTCGCTGAGCGTATGGGTCTTGTGCTTGTGGGGCCTTGGATGGATGCTTCTGGAAAACGTAAGGCAAAGCTTTTAGGCCAAGTAGAAGGGTATTTTGGAAAAAAAGTTTTTAAGAAGACAAAGGCTCTTTTGAGAAAAAGAGCGGTAGAGCTTCCTTTGCGTTCGGACGCTAGTTGGTGTGTTAAGTCTTTTGATGTGCAGACGCCTGTACTGAGTCTTGCTTTTCGTGTTCCTGACATGAAGCATGAAGACATTGCCGCGTTAGATTTGCTGGCAAGTATTTTGGGGATGGGAGAGCTTTCCAGGTTGTATCAAAGTCTTTTTTGTGAAGCTGCTTGCGTTACTGATATTTCAGCGGGACTTTATATTCCGAAAGACCCTGGCCTTTTTTGTGTTCAAGCTGAGATGGATAGTCTTGAAAAAGTTGAGCCTGTTTTGCAAGCAATATGTGAGCAATTCAGGCGTATTCAGTCAGAAGGACCGACACAGGAGGAGCTCAGGCGTGTGCTGGTGCATGCAGAAAGCGAGCGCTTGTATACTACGCAGACTTCTGATGGGACGGCTAGCCGGTTAGGGTTTTTAAGGTTTGTTTTGGGTGATTTGGATTTTGACGAAATGTACCTGCACGAGTTGCGCTGTGTCGATGCTCAAAAAATTCAAGAGGTGGCAAAAAATTACTTGGTGTTGGAGCGTATGGCGGGGGCTGTTTTGGTGCCTCGTTCTCAGTCTTTGGAAGTTTCAGCATTGCAAGCATGGACTCAGAAGTTTTTACCCAAGGCTTCTGTTTCAAAATGGGTAAAAAAAGAACCTAGTAAAAAACAGGAAGGGGGGGGGCGTTTTTCTCTTCCGTCAGGGATGCAGGTTTGTTTTTACCCTCGACCTAGTTCTCAGGTGTTCAGTATTCATGCTTCTGTGTTGGGAGGGCTTCGGTTAGAGGAGGCTTCACAGGCTCATTGGGGAGAAAGTCAAGTTTTGGCCCATACCTGGACGAAGGGTACTTCTACGAAAACTGCGAAGCAGATTGCTTCTTGGGTGGAGGGGCGTGCTTCTAGTATTGAGGGGTTTTCGGGAAGAAATAGCATTGGACTTCAGATGGCAGGATTGGCTCGAGATTGGAGGGATCTCTCTCAGATT
>DAISZI010000050.1:0-8570 GCA_036824885.1 Oligoflexia bacterium | reverse complement strand
CAATTAACTTAGATACATTAGACCCTGAATGTGCTTCTGGATTGAATTTTACGCCTCATGAGGCTGTAGAAAAGCATCTAGATTACACGCTTTCCAATAGTTTTGGATTTGGTGGAACGAATGCCACGTTAATCTTTGGGCGCTTTTGAAACGAGAAATATGTCCGGAAGACTTTGGATTGCCTCGGATCATGCCGGTGTCAGGCTCAAATCTTTTCTTAAGGAGCGAACTCCTGATTGCTCCTGGGAGGATCTGGGGGCTTACGATGAAGAGCCCGTAGACTATCCTGATTATGCGAAGTCATTATGCTATCAGGTACTTGCCCATCCTGAGACTTTAGGGGTTTTGATCTGTGGAAGTGGCATTGGAATGAGCATAGCTGCCAACAGAATACCTGGTATTCGAGCTTGTGTGGTGGAAAATCCTGTTGCTGCGCGTCTATCTCGAGAGCATAATCAGGCAAATGTGCTTTGCTTAGGAGCGAGGTTTTTGGCACCTTATTACGCTTTAGAAATTTTTCAGACCTGGCGAAAGACACCTTTCGGCAAGGATAAAAAACACCTCCACCGCATTGAGAAACTGGAAAACCTATGATTTTTGAACCCCGCTTAAACCAAGTAGATCCTGAAATTCACCGTTGCATTGATCAAGAAATGGACCGTGCTCAGCACGGGCTTGAATTAATTGCTTCGGAAAATTATGTAAGCCCCGCCGTTTTAGAAGCCCAAGGGTCTATTTTAACGAATAAGTACGCAGAGGGCTACCCTCGTCACCGTTACTACGGGGGCTGCCAGTTTGTGGATGAGGTAGAAGAACTTGCCATCCAGCGTGCCTGTGAGCTCTTTGGAGCCCAAGCGGCTAATGTCCAACCGCATTCAGGATCTCAGGCAAATATGGCGGCCTATTTTGCGCTGCTGAAACCAGGTGACACTATTTTAGGCATGGACCTATCGCAGGGGGGACACCTCACCCACGGAAGCTCTGTCAATTTCAGTGGAAAACTCTTTCGTGCTTTGTCGTACGGAGTGCATCCTGAAACCCAACGCTTAGATTACGATCAGATTCGGGATCAGATCAAAACCAATCGGCCTCATTTATTGGTGGTGGGAGCAAGTGCATATCCGAGGCAGATTGATTTTAAAATTCTAGGAGAGATTGCTTCAGAAGCGGGGATTCCCTGGATAGCGGATATCGCCCATATTTCAGGTCTGGTAGCGGTAGGGCTTCACCCTTCTCCGATTGCCTCTGCAACCTACACCACCACGACCACGCATAAAACCTTGAGAGGTCCTCGGGGCGGGATGGTATTGTGTGATGAGAAGAGACTCAAAGCCATCAATCGTCAGGTTTTTCCTGGAATGCAGGGAGGTCCACTGATGCACGTGATTGCAGCGAAAGCGGTATGCTTCCGAGAAGCATTAGATCCTCGTTTTTTGATCTATCAGAAAAAAGTGCTGAGCAATGCTCAAACCTTAGCACATCACCTCATGCAACGAGGGCTTCCACTGGTCACGCAAGGAACTGACAATCACCTCATGCTCATCGATTTGAGCCGTTGGAAAGATGGAAGTACCACAGGGCAAGAAGCTGAAGCCTGGCTGGATCAAGTAGGCATTACCGTCAATAAGAATGCTGTTCCGTATGAAAAACGCTCTCCTCAGGTAACAAGTGGAATTCGTTTAGGTGTGCCTGCCCTTACCACACGAGGTATGGGTGCTGAGGTTATGGAAAAAATTGCCGAGTGGATTGAGGCGGTTTTGACTTCCAAAGGTCAATCGCAACCTATCGCAAAAGAAGTAGAAAGCCTCTGTGCTTCATTTCCTATGTATCCAAAAGCTTTTTTATGAAATGCGTTCGAGGGACTCCATGACAAATGACTTATCGGGGACGCGTCTGTGATCAGGTCACGCCACCATGCTCGTGAGATAGCACTGCAAATCTTGTACTATTACGATCCTCTTTGTCAGCAAAGCAATGCTTATTTTTCAGAAAGAAGCTTGCAGGATCAGGTTCAGCAGCATTGCAATCACTTTCAGGTTCCACAGGAACTCAGGGATTTTATTGATACTTTAGTGATAGGGACTTTAGTGCATCAAAAAACCATTGACGCTTTGATCGAAAAAAACACGAATCATTGGAAGATCTCACGCATGAGTGTTGTCGATCGTAGCCTACTGAGGCTTGCTATTTACGAAATGGTGCATTTAAAAACTACCCCACCTACTATTGTCATTAATGAAGCCATTGAGCTTTCCAAACAGTATGGAGCTTCAGAAAGTGCGTCTTTTGTCAATGGCGTTTTAGATGCTGTTGCTCGCAATAGTACCTAACTTGTATCTTCCTAAAAATTCCGATACCATGATGAGGTGGGTGGGAAGCATCGTTGCTGGGAGGAGATTTTTTTTAATGATCGCATGGGAGGTTTTGTCCTTCCTTGGTTTGAAAATGAAAAGCCCCCCCGAGCATGGGTGGGGTTGATGGATACATTTTTACACGGCGCTTTCTCTCATCTGATAGAAGCAGGAAAGATCTTAGGAATACCTGGGGAATGCGTGTGTTTTCCGATTCAAAAAGAAAGAGGCAACTTCTATTTTTTGTTGGCAGGAGGTGGTACTTCTATGGGTTCTAGGAAAGTGCCAGAAATAAGTTTCCCTGCTCTTCGTCAAAATGCGAAGGGGCTTCAAATTCCCGTACTCGGTATTTCTGCATCTGATACCGGACAAAGTCCAGAAAGATTGACCGAATTATTCCAAGGAGTGTCTTTGTGGATCCTACCCTAGGAGAACTTTGTGCTTTACTGGCTACCTCAGAGGCTTTTGAGCCTGCTTGCGACCCCTCTTCGATCACCCAAGCCTTAGATAGCCTCACAAAAAACCATCTCCCATCAGAAGCACCTAAGCAAGTTCAGACAGAAAAAAATTCCCTTTCCAATCAGAAACTCTTAGAGGCACTTCTGAAACTGCGAGGCACTCAAATGCCCAAGCTTAACTCTACTCGAATCATCAAAAACACTTCCCATTCTTGATGCAACGGCTTGAAAATGCTAGTGTGAGTCCGACATGGCCTCCTCCACCCGCATTAAACTGAACGCGTCTTTTTGGAAGCATGGGTACTGTGTGCCTTTTTCAGAAGACGTCATTCCTTCCAGTCTCTTTTTGAAAAATCGCCATTTTTTAGTAGTGGATATTGAGACCCAACAGCTTGTCCAAGAAATTGGTGGATGGGACAATCTAGATCGCTTAAAAGTCTCCGTGGCCTGTGCGTATGACAGCAAAACAGATGATTTTTTAGTATTTCAAGAAAAACAATTAAAAAAACTCTTTTCTTTATGCGAACAGAGATTAGTCGTAGGCTACAATATCCGAGGATTTGACCTTCCGGTGCTTGCAGCTTACGGACTCAATAGTAAGAATCTGGATGTTTTTGATATCATGTACGACCTTGAAGCGCTCACCAGGCAGCGTTTTTTGAAACTGGAAGCTTTGGCTCGAGGAACTTTAGGCATGGGAAAATCTGCAGATGGGGTGTTAGCGGTCACCTGGTGGAAGGCAGGAGAAATTCAAAAAATCATCGATTATTGCACACAGGACGTGAAAGTAACGCGTGATATTTTTCAATTTGGCCTAAAACACGGATACGTGCGTATTCAACGCTCAGAAGCTCCGGACGCTCCTATCACTGAAGTAGCCGTGCAATGGAATTAATTTTCAAGCTAGTTTTTTTCTGCATTTTTTTAGGAAGCTGCAGTTTTTTACCCCGTAGTTCTCAAAAAAAATTACAAACACTGGCTATTGTGGGAACCAATGACCTGCATGGAAGTCTGCTACCTGTGGTGCGCATGACACGTGCTAGTGCCCAAGAGCCTTCTGTGAGCTATTCAGTCGGAGGTATTGCGGTACTTGCTTCTTATTTGCAGATTTTAAAAGAACAATTTGAGGAAAATTTTTTATGGCTTGATGCCGGGGATCAGTTTCAAGGATCTTTAGAAAGTCATTTAGAACAAGGAGCTTCGCTGATTTCCTTTTTTAATGAGCAAGGACTCAACGCAGCCACATTGGGAAACCATGATTTTGACTTTGGGTTACAAGCACTGGAAGCGAGAATTCGGGAAGCGCACTACCCTTATATCTGTTCTAATATTTTCGATAAAAAAACCCAAGCTCCTTTTCCAAATACCCTACCCCATACCATTCTTCAGGCAGGCAAGCTTAAGGTAGGATTGGTAGGACTCAGCACGCTTGAAACGCCGACGACTTCGCGGTTTCAAGTAGAAAATTTAGAATTTGAAAATTTAAAAACAGCAACGCTCAGGCAAGCCGCACTTTTACGAGAAAAGGGAGCTGAGGTCATTATTCTTCTGGCTCATGCGGGTCTTTTTTGTGAACATCCTCGGTCTCACAAAAAAAGCTTGCGTCAACCTTCAGATCCTCCTCGCATCTGCCGACCCAATGATGAAATGGTAGAATTATTGCGCGCATTACCTGCTCAAACGGTAGACGCTGTGATTTCAGGGCATACCCACCAGGTGATTCATGACTGGATTGCAGGAGTTCCTGTGATTCAAGCAGGAGCATTTGGCCAATATTTCAATATTTTGTATCTAACTTACGATTGGGAACAAAAAAAATTACTTCCTGAAAAAACACGCATGGAAGGAGCGATTCCTGTTTGCGATCGGATTTTTGAACACCAGGGGGATTGTTATGGAAACTTAAAAAGTCCTGTTTCAGGCAGAGGACCTTTAGTACCTGCACAATTTCATGGAAAAATCGTTCAAGCTGACCCTAAAATCCAAGAAGCTTTAAAAAAAATCACAGAAAAAACCCTGATCATGAAAAATCGTGTGATTGCACACGCTTCTCAGACAATCACTCACGCGAAAATGGAAGAAAGTTTTTTAGGCAATTTACTTGCAGACGCTCTTGCAGATGCAACAGGCGCCGATATTGCTTATATTAACTCAGGAAGCATACGCACTTCTTTAGAAGCAGGAGCTGTGAATTATGGGGATATTTTTCGGGCTTATCCTTTCAGTAACCGTATTGTGACGTTTCCCATCACGTCAGAAGAATTACGCCTTTTACTGGAAGTGGCAGAAAGTGGATCGCGAGGATTTGGATCGGTAGCAGGACTTCATTTGCATCTGATCAGCCCTCACTACGAAGCGAATTTTGTAGATTTCAATGGAGACGGCACGTTTGCTCCTTGGAAACTCAATCGTCTTTTAGACCTGACACTTCCTGACAAAAGCCCCCTCACCCCACAAAAACAGTATCAATTTGCCACTATTGATTTTTTAGTCACGGGAGGAGACGATTTGAAATGGGTCATGCAGCATTTAAAAATAGACAAACGCATGAAAGATACAGGCATCAACTCCCAAGAGGCCTTCGTCGCTTATTTAGAAAAACTCAAAAAAATTCACCCCTCAGAACCCCGCCTACACTTTAAGCCACCCCATCTCAAAAAATCCCCTAAGAAAAAACGCTTCAGAAAATCCTAAGAGACTCTCAAGGCCTATTCAGGTAGTATCTTTTCAGGGGTAGCTATGCTCGATGGAATCCATGAGAAAATACAAAAAGATTTTGACTCCAACCAACGCATTTTCAGTTACGAAGAATACCTCGGATACTTCAAGGACCATGTTTCTGAACAAACACGAGGCTCTGCACAGTACGTTTTAGCTATGATGGATTCTTTTGGAACCCAGGAAATAGTCAACCGCACAGGAAAAAATCTCAGGTTTCGTCTTTTTGACATTCCTGCAGACGCTTTGACACCAAAAATAGTCGCTCAAGAATCCGCTCAAAACCAGATCTACCGCTGTCTGAAAACCTTTGCTCAGCAAGGATTCAATCACCAACTGCTCTTGCTTCATGGACCCAATGGCAGTGCGAAAAGCTCCTTAGTACACGCTTTAATGGGAGGTATGGAGCGCTACTCAAAAGATCCTGCAGGAGCAGTTTACAGCTTTCATTGGATTTTTCCTACCGAACGCTACACCCGAGAAAGCATCGGCATTCAAGAAAAAAAGAGACGACCGATCAGTTCCTATGCCCACTTACCTGAAGAAGAAATAGCATCGCGCATTTCCTGCGAACTTCGAGATCATCCCCTTTTAATCATTCCTTCTTCCCAACGAAAGAGTTTTTTAGCAAGTTTTTTAGATCCGAAACTCGTCGAAAAACAATGGAATCTTTTTCCAAGTTACTTGAAAGAAGGAGATCTATGCCATCGCTGCCAGATAATTTCAGAGGCCTTGCTCAATAGCTTCCGAGGCGATTTTAAAAAACTTCTCATGCATATTCAAGTAGAACGCTTCTTTTTTTCAAGACGTTATCGGAAAGGACTCGTCACCATTGAACCCCAAATGCATGTTGATGCCCATTACCTCGAATACCCCAAGCGTTTAGGAATGCTTCCTCCCCCTTTACAAGCATTGAATTTGTTCTCACTCAGCGGAGACTTAGTCGATGCCAATCGAGGGATCTTAGAATACGCAGACCTCTTAAAACGCCCGCTTGATTCTTTCAAGTACCTTTTAGGCGCTTGTGAAACAGGATGGGTAAGCATCGGAAATAGCATCGCTGCTATCGATACAGTCATGGTAGGCTCAACGAATGAAATACAATTAGATGCCTTTAAAGAATTTTCAGATTTCAGTAGTTTTCAACCAAGGATGCGGTTCATTCGTGTCCCCTACTTGCTTTGCGTCTCTGAAGAAACCAAGATCTACGATGCGCAACTTCCTTTAGGAGAAAAACATATTGCTCCTCATGCTTTTTGGACGGTGGCTCTTTGGAGTGTGTTAACCCGACTCAAAAAACCTGAAGCGAAAAACTACCCTTCTGAAGTGGCAGGATTGATCGCCAATCTCTCTGCTTTAGAAAAATCACAGCTTTATGATTTGGGAGATATACCAGCACCTCTTGCTCCCGAAGATCGAAAATTACTCAAGGCACAAATTCAGGCATTGCAAGAAGAATACTTCAATGTCCCCTATTACGAAGGAAGAACAGGAGCCTCTGCACGAGAAATGAAAAGGATTTTATTTGATGCCTCTCAAAATCCTGAGTTTCCCTGTCTATCTCCTTGGGCGATCTTACAAGAGCTCGAAGCATTCGTCAAAAAAATCACAGAACACGAATTTCTCCAAGAAGAGGTCAAAGAGAATTTCCATAATACCACTGCATTCATCCAGATAGTTCAAAGCCAATACCTCCAACGCGTCGATCGGGAAGTCAAAGATTGCATTGGTATGTACCAAGCAAATCCATGGGAAGGCTTTTTAAAAAAGTACATCCTTCAAATCTCTTACTTACTAAAAAAAGAAAAAATCAAAAATCAAGTCACAGGAACCTTTGAAGCCCCTGACTTAAATTTAATCAATGAATTTGAAAAAATCGTACAATCTCCCGAATCCTCAGAAAAAGAAACTTTTCGAAAAAATACCATTGCTCAATTAGGCGCGTGGTCTTTAGATCATCCTCAAGAAACAGTGGTTTATTCGCAAGTATTTCCAGAATTTTGGGACAAATTAGAAAAGCATTATTTTGAATCTCAAAAATCGTTATTTAAGCAAATCAGTGATGTCTTACTCGTTTACGAAACCCATGAAGAAAACCCATCAGAAGGCGCAACCCTCGTTCGAAAAACACTCGATGCGATGGTAACCAAACAGGGATACTGCCATTTATGCGCACGAGAAGCACTCATATTTTTGCTCAAGAAAAAGTATTAGCTTAATGTTGAAGACATAGCTGAGCTTAAATAGCTCGCGAAGAAATCGATCATCCATAATACCTCGATAAGACTCATTTTTGAAATCGCTTGAGCTCCATTTTTATCAATAGGATTTTGAGAAATATTTAACTTTTGAAGACCAGTGATTTGAACAATGTACTCTGCGCCAGCAGACATAAGAAAGGTTCAAGTTTTTTATAAATTTAATTAATTCATTTCGTGTGCCCGGCATACGCAACAACTAGTCGAAAGAACCGGAATTCCTGCCCCTGAAAGCAGGGAAGATCAAAATCAAGGGAGCTCAAAGAAACTCAATCAAGCTACCTGACGAAGGACTAAAGGTCTGAGGAATGCGAGATCTGAAGAAAGATGAATTTAAATTCTAGCCTCAACGAAAGGGAACCTCCGTAAGGCAAATCTCTGGGGCTGAGCAGCAAAGATACGAAGGTGCAGAATCCTTTCCTTTTGTTCCGGTGCATGTCATTTAACATGATGAGACTAATTTTGTATAAAAATAGTTGGGATCATAAATCGCTTTCTACTTCAGCATTTTCTATTATTTTTCATCTCTTGGATCTTGGGTAACCCATTTTTTCTATTTCAGAAGCAATGGGTATGTAATATTTCATTTTTCCTTTTAAAAAAGCTTCTAAGTCTTTCATTATTTGAGCTTTTTTATTTTCATCCATGACATCAGTTTTCTCTAAAATATAACGAATAAATTGTATTTGATCTATGGCTTAGAGACTAGTTTCGTTGATCATCGCCCAAAAGGATGAAAACGATGAGAAACCTTCTGAAAGAGTTTATACCCCCTATCTAAAACT
>DAISZI010000319.1:0-2039 GCA_036824885.1 Oligoflexia bacterium | reverse complement strand
ATGCACTGGGGAATGACTACCTCATCATCGACCCCCAAAAAGTTTCTTTTAACCTTCAGCCAAAACACATCGCACAGATCTGCCATCGCCACTATGGCGTAGGAGCAGATGGACTTTTATGGGGACCCTGGCTGCCATCGGAACCCTGGAAAGTGCGTATTTTCAATGCAGATGGAAGCGAGGCAGAAAAAAGTGGCAATGGCACTCGTATCTTCGGAAAATTTCTTTTAGATGAAGGGTACGTCACCGAGAACTGCTCACTTCTGACTCTAGGCGGTCTGGTTCAAATCCATTTCTTAGAAGCAGTGGTAGGTGCTTATTTAGGTAGAGCACAGTTTTTCGAAGATCCTTTAGAAGATGTCAAAACCTGGCTTCAAGGACATATTGCTTTTCATTCTGTACACTACGTATCGATCGGCAATCCTCATTTAGTGATTTTAGTAGAAAAAACCTCGGAAGCACTGGCCAAGACTTTAGGACCCGCATTAGAAAACCATGCTCACTTTCCGCAGCGGGTGAATATCCAATGGATGGAAATTTTAGATCGAAAAAATCTAAAAATTGAAATCTGGGAACGCGGCTCAGGATACACACTCGCTTCAGGCACCAGCAGTTGCGCATGTGCCTGGGTAGCGCATGCGCTTCAACAAACAGATGCTTCAGTGACAGTCCATATGCCTGGAGGAGAGGCACAAGTCCAAGTACAAGAAAATCAAATGTTCATGAGTGGTCCCGTCACGTTCATTGCAGAAGGAACCTGGGAGTCTTCTTGAACGTCCTAGTCATTCCCGCTCGTGAAGGATCTACGCGTTTTCCTGGTAAGCCACGTGCCCTCATCGATGGAAAACCTCTCCTTCAGAGAACCTGGGAAGTAGCCCAGCAAGTACCTGAATTAGATGCGGTTTATATCGCCACAGACACTTTACTCATTGAAACACTGGCAAAAAGCTTTGGAGCGCAGGTCCTGCTCACAGGAAAATGCAATAACGGAACCGAACGCGTTCGAGAAGCCATCCGTCAACTTCCTCAAACTCCTCGTATCATTGTCAATTTACAAGGAGACGCTCCGTTAACGCAGCCTCGCATGCTCAGCCAATTAATTCAAGCCATGCAAAAAGATCCTCAGATGCACTTAGCAACGATTGCTATGCCCTATTCCGAAGAACTGCAAACTTCAAGGGGAGGAACCTGGGTTGTCATGGATCGCTTTCAACGAGCCCTTTATTTTTCAAAAAGCCCCATTCCTCACCTTCGACAAAAAACGACCAGATTCAGGCATATTGGAGTTTACGCATACACCTGGGAAGGATTGCAGCAGTACTGCAAGTTAAGTCCCACTCCTTTAGAACAAGCTGAGCAATTAGAGCAGCTTCGCGCCCTAGAACACGCAATGCCCATCCATCTCGTTCTCACGGAAACCACCCCCCAGTGGTCCGTGGACACTCCTGAAGACCTCCTGATCGTAGAGCAATTGCTAAAAAAATAATTGCTAAAGAAAAAAAGAAGCAGTATCATGCCCCACTGTGGTTTCATTTGATCCAAAACCCTACCTTCAATTAGCCCAATCTCAAGGCGCTTGCTTGGCTTTGACCCAGCTTCAAAAGGATATGATGCAGCAAGAATGGGAAGCTTTCGAGGGTCAACAGGGGTATCAGCCTGATGCCTGGAAAGAGCTGGAGAAGGCAAGAGAACTCTCTCGCGCGATCTGGGAGACAGAAGCAACTTCTCCTAAAAAATAGACTAGGCTTCTTCAGGAATACGCTTGGCTCTGATCACTCCCTGTTTTTCAAGTCTTCTTGCGATGGCAATCAGCTTCATCTTTCCTGCATGCACCTGTGAGAAAGTCACCCAACGATCTTCTAAAGACTCCTTCAATTCAGACACAATTCTTGGCTGCACTTGTGACAAAAATCTCATCTGTGTACGAGTATCCATCTGATGAACTGCCCATCCCACGACCTTCCCCGTAGCATGTGAAAGCACCTCCGATAACTCTAAATCAGACAAACTGACAATGTCCTCAAAAGAAAGGATGTACT
>DAISZI010000049.1:2175-8692 GCA_036824885.1 Oligoflexia bacterium | reverse complement strand
TTTTAATTATTTTTAATGTTACTTCTGTTCTTTGTACAACTTAATGAGCGGATACAAAATGAGAAACCCTATTTCCCCGAGGAAACGCTCTGAAGCCCCGCTAACAAAAGCTCCTCTATTTTCTCCTGAGTCAAACCAAAACTCGGCTTCACTTCCATCGACTCAGCTTTTCCCGTCTGAAGATCACAAGCAGAAACCTGCAAAATACCATCTGCATCCATAAGAAAAGACACTTCAATACGCTGACTTCCGGAAGGACCGGGACGAAGTCCCTTCAATTCAAACCGCGCTAAACTTCGATTACTTTTTGCCTCAGAAGACTCTCCCTGAACCACATGCAAATCAACCCCCGTTTGCTGATCTGCAAACGTCGTAAAAACCTCACGAACCATCGCAGGAATACGAGTATTCCTAGGAATCAGCGATGCCACAAGCCCACCATAGGTCTCAAGACCTAAAGATAAGGGAACAACATCTAATAGTAAAAAATCCTGATTCTGACCACTTAAAATAGACCCTTGAATAGCTGCTCCTTGCGCCACCACTTCATCAGGATGCAACGAAGCATTCGGAACCCTTTCAAAAATCTCCTCCACAAACCGCCTGACACAAGCCAAACGCGTAGGGCCTCCTACCAAAAGAACCTCAGAAAGCTCAGAAGGCTTTAAATTTGCATCTTTCAAAGCCTGCAAGCAGGACAAACGGGTAGGCTCAAGTGCAGGAAGAACCAGCGCTTCCCAAGCTTCCTGAGTCCAAAGCTTTTCATAAAAGCGACCCTCATGCTCAATAGAAACGACAACCTCGGATTGTTCAGAAAAAGAGATTTTAGCGGCTTCCGAAGCCTCTAGCACCTGCGCATAAAGCTTAGTATCTGATAAAAGACGAGAAAAATCCTCGTTCCACAAAGATCCCATTTCCTCAAGTACCTTGAAAGCAAAAACCCGATCTAAATCGTCTCCCCCTAAATGGGTATTTCCATGAGTAGCAAGCACCTCAAAAATACCCTCGCGAAGTTTTAAGATGGAAACATCAAACGTCCCCCCTCCTAAATCGTAAACAGCAATCAATCCTTCTTTTTTCCGATCCACTCCATAAGCCAACGCTGCCGAAGTAGGCTCATTTAAAAGACGCAAGACATCCCAACCCGCTAAACGCCCAGCCATTCTTGTTGCCTGACGCTGCGCATCGTTAAAATAGGCAGGAACTGAAATCACCGCTTGATGGACCTTCTCTCCTAAAACAGCCTCAGCAGATAACCTCAGCTCCCGAAGGAAAAAAGCAGAAACCTCCACAGCACTATAACTTTCTTTCCCTAAACGCATCCGAAGAGGCGTTTCTCCAGGAACAAAATCAAAAGGAAATAATCCAAGATCCTGCTCTCCCCATCCACAATCCAGCAACCGTTTCACCGAGTACAAACAACGCTTGGCATACCGGTACTTCCAATTCCGAGCTGCATATCCAATCTGCAACTCGTCATCTTCCCCAATTGCAAGAACGGATGGCAAAAGACGCTTGCCCTCCCGAGTCAACAAGACCTCAGGCTTTCCCTCTCGCATCACAGCCACTAAACTATGAGTCGTTCCAAGATCAATTCCAACAACGGTACTCATGCCATTTTCTTGAAACATTGCTGCATCAAAGCTCTCAAATAACGGTCAAGCTGCATCTGCACCATCAACTTCTTTAAAATCACTTGGGACTCCTTAAAGTTTTCAGCCTCTTCAGAACGATCGTAACTTTCTTCCAGCGTCTTCATTTCAGATCCTATCTGATCTGCTACCTGCTTCACCCGATCGTAAAAAGGAGCAATCAAAGCTTGATCACTCTGAACTTCAAACCACTCTTCCGCTAAAACCTGAATTTCGGGCTGCATCTGTACATCTGCATCAGCTTTCAAACCCCAACACTCAAGCAAAGCCTCCCTCAGGGTCTCTGGATGCCTCAATGCCTCATAAGCGGTATTCAAAAAACTCATACGCTCCAAAGAAAGCTTACGAACTCTTTCTTCCGCCTGAGAAAAACGATCCGGGTGCAAGACCCGAGAAGCCTCATAAAACCGAGATTCTAAAACTTCAGCATTCTGCCTAAACCGAAGAGCTACTTGAAAAATAGCAAAATAACTCTCCCCTCTTAAGACTTGAGGAACCTTACAGCGAGAACATACCTGCTGATCCCCAAAAGAAGTACCCAAAGGCTCAAAGCACTCCCAACAACTAAGCAGAAAAACTGTTTCCGCAACCACAGGTTCGTTTTGCATTCGGATTATTAAAAACAAAACCAGTCCCATTGAGCCCGTCAGAATAATCAAGCTCAGTACCCGAAAGGTAAAGAAAAGATTTTGAATCGCAAACAATCTTGACCCCATCCTTTTCAAAAACTCGATCGTTAGGGCCTTCAGGTTGATTTTCAAAACCAAGCTGATAACTCATTCCTGAACAACCCCCACCAATGACCATCACACGAAGAATCGTCTCATTCAAGCTATCAAGCTTCTCCTTCTCACGAATTCTTTTAATTTCTGCAATAGCTTTATCAGTAACAACGATCATAACTACTTTCCGTTTTTTTTCAGATAATCACGAATCGCCCCACGAATCGCATCTTCTGCCAGTACCGAACAATGAATTTTAATAGGAGGCAAAGAAAGCTCTTTGACAATATCCGTATTCTTAATACCCATAGCCTCATCCACGGTCTTACCCATGACCCACTCTGTTGCCAAAGAAGAACTGGCAATGGCACTTCCACAACCAAAAGTTTTAAATTTGGCATTTTTAATGACCTGAGTTTCATCGTCAATTTCTATTTGAAACTTCATGACATCCCCACACTCAGGAGCTCCGACTAAAGCCGTTCCCACCTGAGGAGAAGAAGCATCTAAAGATCCCACATTTCTAGGATTTTCATAATGATCTACTACCTTACCTGTATACGCCATAATACCTCCTGGATCGAATAGCCTTCACCCATGTGATTGCCAAGTAACTGATTTTAAATCTACACCCTGCTGAACCAGCTCATAAAGAGGAGAAAGATCTCGGAGCTTCAGCACGGTTTTTTTAATTTTCTCAATAGCAAAATCAACCTCTTCCGCCGTTGTAAAACGACCGAGACCAAAACGAAGACTGGTATGGGCTAAATCCTCAGTCACACCAATGTACTTTAAAACATAAGAAGGCTCAAGACTCGAGGAGGTGCAAGCAGAACCACTGGAAACCGCAAGCTCCTTCATCCCCATCATCAAAGACTCTCCTTCAACAAAAGCAAAACTCACATTCAAATTATTTGAAATCCGCTCAGTAGGATGACCATTGCAATAAACCTCATCTAAATTCGATTGAATGCCCTTCCAAAGCCGATCCCGCAAACCAGCAATACGAAGATTCTCTTCTACCATACCTTCCTTCAAAAGCTCAGTAGCCCGACCAAAGCCTACAATCGCAGGAACATTCAAGGTGCCAGAACGCATACCTCTTTCATGCCCTCCTCCAAAAATCAAAGGAGCAAGCCTGACACGAGGATTTTTACGCCTGACATAAAGAGCACCTATGCCTTTAGGACCGTAAATTTTATGGCCAGAGAATGACATAAGATCAATGCCCATATGATCCACATGGATAGGAAACTTCCCTAACGCCTGAACAGCATCCGTATGGAAAAAAACACCTCGCTGCTTACAAATCTTTCCAATTTCAGCCAGAGGCTGAATCGTTCCAATCTCATTATTCGCAGCCATCACCGAAACTAACAAGGTATTAGGTTTGATCGCATCAGCAATTTCCTGAGGATCAACTTGTCCATACGCATTCACAGACAAGAAGGTCACCTCAACACCCTCCTTCATTAACGCATAAGAAACATCCAAAACAGACTTGTGCTCAATAGGCGAGACAATGATGTGATTGCCCTTATCTCGGTACATCCTTGCTACTCCAAAAAGCGCAAGATTCGTGCTCTCTGTTGCTCCACTAGTAAACAAGATTTCTCGATCCTGAGCACCGATCAAATCTGCAATCTGCCCCCTGGCTTTTTCAACACCTGCCTCAGCCACCCAACCAAACTCATGATTACGACTCGAAGGATTCCCAAAATGCTCGTTAAAATAAGGAAGCATCGCCCCCAACACCTGAGGATCCATAGGGGTAGTAGCATGGTGATCAAGGTAAATAGGAAATTTCATACAAGCACACGACCTTTCTCAGGATCAATCAAATCCGATAAAACAATTTGTTTCAAGAAATGGCTCACTTTCTGGTTCAAACGCCCCATGGTAGATCGAATTCCACAACGACCACTGTATTCACAATCCCCCAAATCCCAATGTTCTTTTGAAGCACACAGCACTAAATCTAAAGGACCTTCCATCATTTCTAAAAACTCCCCCAAAGAAACCTCACTTAAAACCCGATCCAAAACATACCCCCCACGGGCTCCACAGGCAGACTGTACCAACCCTGCATCTTTTAACTTCAACAAGGTCTTCGCAGTAATTTCAAAGGGAAGCCCATAAGACTCTGCAATCTCACGAGCACTCGCAGGTAAAACACCCTTCAACTGGATATGCTGAAGCGCAATCAAAGCGTACTCAGTAGTGCGATTAAATTTCAGCATCTGAGAACTATATACGACATAGGAAGTCCGATTTCAATGAAAATCGCAAGAAGCGATGGGCTCTCCCAACCTCAGCCAGGTTTCTCGATGGCTCTGAGTTTGACGGATTAAATCAGCATCAGGTAAAAACCTTCCAGGTTCCCCAAGAACAATCACCGTAGATCCCCCAAATAAAAAATAACCTTTTTCCTGACCCCGCCGAAAAAAAGCTCCCCTGCCTAAGTGATTGACAATCTTCCCTACACACAAAGCTCCCACTTCCACATAAGCAAGTTTTCCGAAGTTTCGCGTTTGAAGAATACTCACCTGCCTCTGATTCGTCAGAAAGATATCAGGTTTCACTTGTAAAGGCATGGGATTGACTGAATGCAACCTGCCTGCAATCGCATAACTTGCAAGGATCTCCCCATCATCGGGAAAATGAAACCGATGGTAATCGACAGGACAAAGCCTGGCTAAAAGCAAGGGCCCACCGAAAAAAGAAGAAGCAAAGTTGGTATCTTGAAGCAGTCCCAAAACATCCCAATCCATGCCCTTCACGACAAAACTATCCTGGGGCTCCACCTTCTCGTACACGAAATAACGACCTTCTGCAAAAGCAGGCAAAAGCTTAGGATCTTCAGTAAAAATCCGAGCTCCAGGACGAAACTTCCGAATAAAAAAAGCATTGAAATTAGAATAGGCGATCGGTTCAAAATCCTCCATGTCAATTTGAAACTCACGAATAAATCGAGCGATTTTCCATCGACTCAAAAAGGAAGATTGATAAAATCCATAGCAACGACTTACCCAAGACCGAGTGAGAAATACCTGTAAAAAAATCCGACCTAAGGCAGTTTGATACAAAATGCGCATCCAAAACCATCCATAAACGCGCTCTTGCTCGTACTTGCTCTGCCGACGATTCCAGACCCAAAGTGGCATATTCACTGAGATTCAGGTAAAAGCTTAGGCATCTGGCTCACGCAAGTGCGTATCTGAAGCAATTGCTTCACAAAATCCCCCACATACCGCAAATCCAAAGCGTTCGAACCATCACTTAAAGCAGCATCTGGCCTAGGATGACATTCTAAAAACACTCCTTGGGCTCCAGCTGCCATGGCAGCACGAGCAAGCACCTCTAAATACTTCCTCTGCCCTCCCGTAGACTCACTTTTCTTATGATCTACTCTCCCAGGTGTTTGAATCGAATGAGTAGCATCATAAAGCACAGGCACCCCAAAGGCTTGCATCGTCTGAAAGGCAATCATATCAACAACTAAATTATTGTAACCAAAACAAGTTCCACGTTCAGTCATCCAAAACCACGGACTTTCTGAAGGGTTCCCTAAGAACTCAAGCTCCACTGAACGCACCTTCCTCACAATATGCTCTGCATCCCAAGGAGCCAAAAATTGTCCTTTTTTGATATTTAACTTGCGCCCTCGCTTCAATGCCTCCCAAGCAGAAGCCAGCACAATATCTGTCTGACGGCACAAAAAAGCAGGAACTTGTAAAAAATCTACCACTTCTGCCACCCAAGAAGCCTGCTCACTCGTATGCAAATCGGTGAAAAGCCGATGCCCCGTTTGAACTTTCAAACGCTCGAGAATTCTCAACCCTTCTTTCAATCCCGGTCCACGAAATCCATCGATAGAACTGCGATTGGCCTTATCAAAAGAAGCCTTAAAATAAAGCTCCACAGGCAAATCTTGACACTGTCTCCGAAGCTCCTGAGCAACTTCCTGAACCAGCCCTTCGTCTTCAATCACACAAGGTCCGGCCACCAAAACCATAAGATCAGCTGTGTTCAAGCGCAGCTCCTATAAACGAAGCAAATAAAGGATGAGGCTCTAAGGGACGACTCAAAAACTCCGGATGAAACTGACAACCTAAAAACCAAGGATGCTCTCTGAGCTCTACC
>DAISZI010000049.1:0-2165 GCA_036824885.1 Oligoflexia bacterium | reverse complement strand
ACCATCTCCACCAATCCATTTTCTACACACCTTCCTGAAACTACCAATCCCTCAGCCTCCAATGCCCCTAAAAAGCGAGAAGAAACTTCAAACCTATGCCTATGCCTTTCTACCACCTGTGTGCGCCCATAAGCCTGGTAAGCACGGGTGGGAACTCCCCCTATCTCTTGCACGAGCTCACAAGTATATGCACCCAAACGCATAGTGCCCCCTTTTCGGTCAAGACCCTTCTGAGAAGGCATCCAGTCAATCACATTCGCGCTTCCTTGTGGTTGAAACTCCGCAGAATTTGCCTGAGGCATGCCACATAAATGCCTCGCATACTCCACCACCGCAAGCTGCATTCCCAAACAAATACCAAAAAAAGGAATTTTATGATTACGGGCATATTCAATAGCTACAATTTTCCCCTCAGCTCCCCTCTCTCCAAACCCTCCCGGCACTAAAATGCCCTGAACAGACTTGAGAAACTCAGCCACGCTATCGGCATCTAATCGCTCTGCATCCACATACTCCACCTGAACACTTGCGTCATGACAAACACCCCCGTGGACCAATGCCTCCGAAAGAGATTTATAACTATCCCTCCAATCGGTGTACTTGCCAATGATACCAATAGATACCTTGTTTCGTGGAGAACGAAGCTTCATGACCATCTGCTTCCACTCCGATAAATCAGGAGTGCCTGACCAAATACCTAATTTTTCTGAAACTTTTTCGTCCAATCCTTCTTCATGAAAAGCAAGTGGTACCTCATAAATGCTGCTCACGTCCATGGCAGTGAATACCTGAGATCCTGAAACATTACAAAAAAGACCAATTTTTTCACGCGCCTCCTTAGGAAGCGTACGATCACACCGGCAAAGCAAGATATCAGGCTGAATGCCAATCCCACGCAATTCCTTCACACTGTGCTGAGTGGGCTTTGTTTTCAATTCCCCTGCCGTAGCTACATAAGGAACTAACGTTAAATGGATAAAAAGGACATTGCCTTCTCCTTCTTCCACACGCATCTGACGTATGGCTTCCAAGAAGGGAAGACTCTCAATATCCCCAACAGTACCTCCCACTTCGATAATCGCTAAATCTGCATCAGAAGCCGCTTCTCGGATATGCTTTTTTATTTCATCAGTGATATGGGGAATGACCTGGATTGTCTCTCCTAAATACTCCCCTGCACGCTCCTTACGAAGTACCAAATCGTAAATTTTACCCGTAGTAAAACTATTTTTTTTGGTAAAACAAGCATTTTTAACAAAACGAGAGTAATGACCTAAATCTAAATCTGTTTCAGAACCATCATCTAAAACGAAAACCTCTCCATGCTGAGAGGGATTCATGGTGCCCGGATCCAGATTCAAATACGGATCCATTTTGATCATAGTCACCGAGATTCCTCGCTGCTCCATGAGCATCCCCAGGGAAGCCGCACTGATGCCTTTTCCTAAGCTCGAAAGAACCCCGCCTGTCACAAAAATCATCTTTTTCTGTTTCATCGTACCCAATCACGTTTTCTACCCCCAACCCCTCAAGGGTTTTATCAAAAACCCGGGCTCTTGGAAAAAGAAATCGGGCTATACAAGTACCTCAAACGCAGGCTTCCACACTCCATTCCACTGTTTTAATCGAACATGCGCCTTGTTTTCACTAGCGTACTCAATAAAAGCATAAGTTAAACGAATTTGTTTTCCATAATCAGCAAGATCTAAATTGGTCGTTTCGTTCCAAGTACCTTCATTGAAGTAGGTCTTTCCCCCTCTCCACTGACGGTACCTTAAAATATGCGTATGCCCAAAAATGACCGTATGAACATTCTGATGGCTTTCTAAAATTTTAAATGCGATCCGATCGTAATTGGGATAGAGGGAAATTTCCATCAAAAGCCCTAAGGTTGCTCGCATTCCCTGGTTGATTTGGTAGCGCTTCCGAATCAAAATAGTTTCAACAATAAATTTCAAAATCCCCCACCCCGTTTTGATCCCCCCAAAAAAATCATGAATGAGCACCCACCGCACAAAAGTGGAGGCAGGACGCACCTTGTCCACATGAGGTCTCGCTTGCTTGATCTTAGGCAATTGCACAGCGACAAAAAGCGATCCCCAGGGGAGATTTAAAACAGGCTCAGGCAACTTAAACCGGATAAAAGGATTTTTAATGTCAATCTT
>DAISZI010000318.1:0-2045 GCA_036824885.1 Oligoflexia bacterium | reverse complement strand
TTTTGACTCTATGGTTTTAATTAATCTCAATGCACTTCCCTTGTGAATCGGCGACCATAAAAATTTAATTTTTTTTAATTTTTGATTTTTATGTTTTTGGTGCGGAATGCGGGGTAAAAGATGATAGACCATAAAAAGTTCCTCTGAATAGAAGAAAGTTTTTAAAAGCTTCTTCTAAAATCTACTTGAGTTAATTGACCGCGGTGTATTTCAGGAAAAGCTCTTTCATTTGAGAAATGGGGGTCTGATTTTATTGAAACTGAGATTCAAGGGTGTAATCCTCCTCACTGCAGGGATAGAGTTCGGGTATGTGCATTTCAGAAATGTCATGTGTTTCATCATCGCTCAGAAGACTCCATCGAAGATCTGGCATTGCAATTCCAAAGCTCCTAGCAATTTCAATGAGTTGATCAGTAACATGATCTGTCATCAGATGGGTACTCAAGTTTAACTTTTTTAAACCTCTAAGCTGTGAAAGAGCATCAAAAATCTTAGTTAAAAACAGAGTCTTATCATCAAGCGTCATTCCGTTGCATGCTAGAACGTCATTTATTGAGAGTTCAACGAGGGTCTCAGGAAGTTCTTTCAGACTATCAGGATTGAATGTTGAATGAGAAAGATCTAGTTCTTGAATGTTTTTACAATAACCGTTTTTGATACCGGAAAAAAAACTAGCATGAAGATGCCTATGAGTAAGACACAAGCGCTGACGAGAACAGATTTCCACTGCCGCTTCAGACATCAAGGGAGGAACATTGCCCGTGAGCTTGATTTTTGCGATATCCGGTGATGATAAAAAGCTAAGCACTTGCTTCCAAGTAGACAACTGAAAACCAGCACTTGCTGTTTCGTCTTCTTTTTGCTCCTCGATTGCTTCGACCATGGACCAAGCGGTATTCAAAAAAAGAAAACTTGTGAAGAGCAATAGCACCCTGTTGAACTTTCTCCAAAAATCAAGACCCTCCCTTGAAACTGTTCTTTTCGTTTCCTCCACGGTTTCATTGTAATGAGATCTTGATTTTTTTGCAAAAGTATTTTTTGAATAAATTTCCTAGGAAGTACCACATCTTAGATGAATTGGGAGTTAAGTAATAGATGTATGTTTTTCTTTGTACTCACCTCGGTTCTCGAGATACGTTTATCGATGATCTTAACCGGAAGTATTGGGAGCTCTAGGATACGCGCTTTATAGTCTTTTCTCAAATACTGAGAAAAACTTCTCGCCGAAGGTTATCGCTATGACCCCACTTTTATTGGTCTGCCAACTGGTGCAGATCTATGATTGCGTAAAAATTAGTCGATTTGACCCTATGCGTTATTTGGTTCTGACAAAAATCAAAATATCACTAAAAATAGTTAAACTTTCTTGCGCTTATCTTCTTAAGGTAGGGAAATGAGATTTTTTGAGTAATGGACAGTTTTGGCGAGCATCGTTATGGTTTATAGGTTGAATGGCTGATGCGTGTCTTGGGTAGGTTTCGATGTTCGGAGATGGAGAAGCGCTGTTGATGTCTCTTTGGGTGCCTTGGAAAATGCATTCTTCTAGGGTTGGTCCTGAGGTAGATTGTCAGATGAATCTACTGCGAAAGAACTCCGATATTGGTTGAGTAAGCCCAAAGATGCCAGAAGCTTTATTGATCTCTTTCGAAACTTATCAAGTCAGTTCTAAGTTATAAAATATATTAGTAATATTTATTTTGAGATCAAATAAGTTGTTTAGACTTGGATCTTGTTTTTGAAGTATGTGTAATTTTCTATGAAGTTTTTTTGATTTCTTGATATCTGGATGGGCGATTTGGTTCTATTCTGCTACTGGCTGTTAATCTGGCCATGGGATTAGACCACGGTTTTTTGTCTTTTCTAGCCATTGAAATGCCGACTCTTCTTATTAAATGCTTTTTTTTCTGATTTCAGGAGCAATCACTTAGATTCGATCGATCTTTATGTTCTTGTTTTGATCGATTTGAGGCTTGTATTATTTTTTTATTTGACACAATGAGTTTATTTCAGAAACATATAAGTGTCAATATACTAAGTTTCAAGTT
>DAISZI010000317.1:0-2047 GCA_036824885.1 Oligoflexia bacterium | reverse complement strand
GTAACAAAAAAATCCTGCAATGGATTTTCATTGCTTGCCTCACCTTGCTGATTCATGCTCTTTTTCTCTCGATACCCTACTCCTGGAATACCGCAGCAAAACCTCAAGTAGCATTTGAAATGATAGACTCTAGTGTACTGAAATCTATCAAAAAAAATATGAAATTTAGCCCGGAGCTTGAGGAAAGCCCCCAGGAAAAACCCCGATCAGCAGATTACTATTCCGATCAAAACCGTCAAGTGACCCGCCAACAAAAAACATTAGGCAGTCAATCGATTTTTTCAGGAAAGGGATCTCATCTTTCAAAAGCCAAAAAACTTCCAAAACTCAGTCAGTTTGCATTCCCCTTCCATCTGCAGACTCCTGAAACACAACCTACACCTCAGAAAGAATCGGCACAAGCTTACCTAGACGATCCACTGCCTGTCGGAGCAGAAACCTTGCTGAACACGCAGGAATCAACCTATTACTCCTTTTTTTCAAGAATCCGAAATAATATAGCGCCTATCTGGCTGCATGCAGTGGACGAAATTCTTTTTAGACAGGGAGCATTCATTAATCCCGGAGAATACACCACCCTCGTAGCCTCGACCTTAGATGCCCAGGGACATCTCCTCAGAATCAGTGTCCTTAAGTCTTCAGGAGTGCAAGAGTTTGATCAGGCTTTAATCGAGTCTTTTGAACAGGGACAGCCCTTTGTCCACCCACCTTCAGGTCTATTAGACGCAAACCATCAAAGTACGATTACTTGGTCAAGTAAAATCCAATTCTCCAAAAATACAGGTTTTACCTACTCCCCCCCTCATAGACTCTATTAGATTGAAGCTGCAGTACAAGAACAGTTACCGAGAAGTGTAAGAGCATCCACAAGCGAATACTTGTGACTAGGTCAAAAGCGGCCATTTAGCATCTGCTCTTTCAGAAGGAAGACAGTCTACTTGCAATTTCAGGTTTAAAAGAATCCTTTGTCCCACTTCAGGCCTTATCAGAATCACGATCCTTATCCTCAGCAATCCAAAAGTTTGATCAGGCTTTATTGAGGCTTTGAACAGGGACACCCTTTTCCACCTTCAAGCCTTAGAACCATCCAAGCACTCAACGAGTAAAATCCAAATAGCCTCGAACTTTTCTCCTAACCCACAGAGTTTTACCTACTACCTATGCTAGCCTCTATTAGATTGATCTTTTTCTGTTTTTTAGAAATAATGGGTGTGTATGAATGAAATGACAGAACTTGCTCTTTTTTCTAAAATAGCTCAAGCATTACAAGTAGATCCCGAAGAATGCCTGGCTGCCTCAAGTCTGAAACGTCAAGGTTTTGAAAAGACCTTAGAAATTGCGTTCCAAGCTGTTCTCAAAAAAGCCATGAACCAGCAAAAAAGATCCTCATTCCAAAGGCTCAGTCCGGAGCAGCAGCTGATTTTACTCGGTCTTTACTTAGGCAGATGGAGTTATCTCAAGCTTTCTCGTATCTTAGAAAAAAACCCTGAAGTCGTAGAAGCCCTTGCTTGGAGCGCCCGCATTCAACTGAGTCAAAAAATCTACCCCTCTGCTCCGACCATGCCGGGCTGCCCTGCTTATGATTTTCAAAAACCATGGACTCAGCGATTTTTAGATGAGGAAATGCATTCTTCTCAATTGTTTTCTTTAAAAAATCATCTTTTAAGCTGTAAGTCCTGCTCACAAGCCTTGCAACGAAGTCGTGCTCTTTACTACCAAGTTGCAGAAGAGCTATCTCAGTACAACCTCCTAGAAGACACTTCCTCTTCTTTAAAAAGGATTTTGGAACAATCTCCTTACTCCCCTTTTTTAGCTCAAATGACATTCCAAAAAAGTCTACAAATTTTTCTCAATCGATGGGAGATCAAATATCCCTTAGGCATTTTTTTTGCTTGGGGTTGTATCAGATGGGTCATAAGATAGCCGAAAAAGGGATTGTAACTCAATTCTAGACCTAATGAAGGAATGTGAGAGAAGGGGCCGTAAAAGCAAGGCCTAGCATCCTAAAAGACTAAAGAACTATTCAGCGATGGAAACTATCAAAATT
>DAISZI010000048.1:0-8806 GCA_036824885.1 Oligoflexia bacterium | reverse complement strand
TGCGAATTCATCTTGAATGGCTTTGATCCGCCGTCCAAGTCATATGCGTAACCCCCTGTTGCTTCATAGTAAAGTCGACTATTCCTATGTAATTTCCTTGATCCCGCTTGTTTGTATTTATGATTCCAAGTCCAGCTTGAGGTGATGCGTTAATTAGTATTTGATACGTGAAGGAATCCTCAACCGCATAACCTAATTCGGTCCTTGGTCGATTCAATAATGAAGTTATAGCTCTAAACGATACAGAAACATTTTGAATGAAACAATTAATCCCGCAAGATACTAAAGAAGTTTTTTTTTGATTCGGTGGAAAAAACAACAGTTGAGGAAGGATACACTGCCGCTGCATGAAAAGATTGCTTATGGTTTTGATAATCGTTTTTTAATTCTTCAATCTGAGTTTCTAGAGCTTTTGAGTAACGCTTTAACTGCTCGCGTTCTTTCTTGCAACGCTCAAATTCTTTCTCTAAAAAATTGCATTCTCTCTCCAAGCTGTTTGCCATTTTTTCTGAGTCTGTGCTCTTCTTGTCAGAAAACTTTAGAATCTCTTTCAGCGATTGAATCTCTTCGTCTCGTCTCTTGAGCATTTTTTTACAAATTTCAAGCCCACACCCCCTCCTTGCATTTTGTTCTGCTAACTTTCGAAGTGCTTTTTCTGGTTCCCTCTTGGGCAGTATTCCTTTTGTTATGCTATTGCACAGCCCTCTCCGCTTGATTTCATTCTTCGTTTCTTTCGCTGCTGCAAATGACATTTCATTTAAGCTCATGATGTTACTTCCTTTTGTCTTACATTATGATTTTATGCGTTATAAAAGCCATGAAAATCAAAAAAGTTTATCTAAAGTGCCTTCAGGTTTCCGCTAAATTGCTAAATCTCTAGCGGATTCCTGGCATCAGGATACACTCAAAATACATTTTTCAAATTTATTTTTGACAGCCTAGTGCAGACTTCATCTTTCTTCAAATGCCTCAAACTATCAATCATATTAATGAATCTTCTTTGAGTACCCTTGATTTTTCCCTGCTTGCAGGGGTCGCATCTGGCATAGCCATTGCTAAAGCTACCTGGACACAATCTACTAGGAATCCATGCTGACTCCTAGTACACTTCTTACTCATGAATCTGACAGAAGCCCTGAAACAAAAGGAAGGCAAATGCCTTGAGTTTGCACAAAACCTTTGTTCTTCTGAAGTGCTGACAACCATGGTGGCTTTTAGTAATACAGCTGGAGGGGTGATTTTTTTAGGTATCGAAAAGTCATCGAAGTTAGTTCGGGGGATTCCAGATCCACTCATGGTGGAAGAATACTTAGCAAATCTCATTTTTGACTACATTAGCCCTCCTTTGGTTCCAGAAATCGAAATTTTGCCTTGGAAAAACACGTATGTTGTCGCAGTCCGAATTTATCCCAGCTCTGCACGTCCTCATATTTTGATGTTTCATGGGGTTTTCGTGCGCGTAGGCTGCCTGAATCGACTGGCTCATCCCAAGTTTGAGGATGAATGCAAACTACAAGCCCGAAATGAATCTTTTGATGAACAGCCCATGGTAGAACTAGGTTGGGAGTCACTTGACTTCCGAGCCGCTTCCGAGTGTTTTCAATCCATCAAGCAATTGAAACCCTCTGATTTAAAGACCCTCAAATTAATGACCTTACGTCAAGGGCGATTAGTTCCAACCACAGGAGGTATACTTCTCTTTGGTTTTGAAAGGGAAAAGTATTTTCCAGATGCTTGGATTCAAGCAGAGCAATTTGCCGGTACCGATCGAAGCGAGCTAATAGCTACTTCAGAAATTCATACATACCCCATTCAGGCGATAGAACAAGCGTTTTTATTCATTAAACGCAAAACTTCTCGTCATACACAGACTTGGACTTATCCACTCGTGGCTCTTCGTGAAGCCTTGGTGAATGCAGTACTGCATGCTGACTATGCCCAGCAAGGAACTCCTATACGAATTGCCATCTATAGCGATCGATTAGAAATCGAAAATCCAGGCTTACTCTTGAAAGTTACCATTGATGAGATCCAACAGGGACTATCCAAGCTGAGAAATAGAGTCATAAGCCGAGTCTTTCATGCCTTGGGAATGGTTGAGCAATGGGGAGGTGGTATTCAGCGAATGATTGCTGCTTGTGAAGAAGCAGGCCTTTATCCCCCTCATTTTCAAGAAATAGGAACGGGTTTTCGAGTGACTTTTTTTCGAGGTCAAAAGCCATCACCCCCCGTAGATCCTTTCGACCAAAAAATCCCCAATAAGGCTTTGTCTCCAAGAAGAAGAATCCGCAAACGCTGAACACCACTCATGCCATACGACCCAAAGTTCGATCATTGATTAACTTATTTAGTATGAAAAGGTCCTCACAGGATCCTCGGGGGCTTTATTTTTTACGATCTTCCAGCATCGAAGGAGCTTCCGATTACTCAGGGATGCTGCCACCACAGAAGCTTCAAGGAAAGAAGAGCAAGTAAACCCAACACCCCCTAAGGACGATTCCTGAGCTCAGCCGCAGAGAGAAAAAGGTCACCCTGGGCCCTTGACCCTCCCTGAGCACGGTGGAGCGTTGAAAAATTTCCGTAGGGGAGCCTAAAAATAGATCCCTATACCGAAGGTATGAGAATAACCCAAAATCCCTGAGGTCACTTGAGATAGACTGTATTCTAACAACAATTTCGGAGCAAGCCAGCCCACCCCCACACCATAACCATCTCCTGATTGCCCTTGGTAAGGAATCGTGCTATTGTGAAATTTCCCTGCACGCAAAAACAGTTGCTCCATGAAAGGAAATTCAATACCTGCTTGGTATCCAAAATTTTTTTGATTGAATTCGGGTAGAGGCTGACTGATCCAATGAGGATCTAAATAAAGGAAAATGATAGTCATCACGTTGAACTTGGTGCCTAGGGTGTATTGGCGATTCAAGCCTAAGCTTAATGCGGATTGAAAGAGATTATCCGCAATGAGCGAAGCCTGAAACCAAGAAGAAGCAAGCAAGGACGCCGAGAGGTAGGTATCTAACAATCGTGTTCGATTGGCCTGAGGAAAAATCACCTTAGTTCCCATACCTATGGATAGACGCTCCAGGAGAGATTTCGAGGCAACGAGGTGCAAGAAGCGAGCATCGTCACGCTTGGTATAACCGACTCCCGCTTGAAACAATGCCTCCTTCGTGCCATCTACCACGGAAATATTGAAGTTCTTCCCCTTGCTCGACAAATTGCTGACTGGATCAACTGGATTTTTTAAATCGTACAGAAGGTAGTTGAATATGAGGGCATGGGTATAGTTATACGAGAGGAAGGATGGATTGAGGTACAAAGAGTCTGACAAAAGCGGGGAAGCATGCCCTGCTCCGCCTAAGGCATCGGTTCGAGGAGAATGAAAATCTGCAGCCTGGGAGAGCGTCAAGAAGGACAAGAGGCATATCTTGACGCATTGCTCAACCAAAATCTGCAAGAAGGAGGATATATAAAAAAAATCTTTACATTGTCTACAAATGTCGCTAAACACACCTTTCTTATGCCACTAAGAAAAGAAAAGGTCGAAAAATATCGTAAGCAGCTTTTAGCCCGTAGGGAGCGTATCGCCGAGGACTTACGGCTGATGACAACCCAACTGATCAATGACGAGGTTGTCTATACCGACGCCGTGGATCAGGCTGCCGCTGACACTGACAAGAATTTCACGCTTCAGATGAAAAATCGAGATCGCAATGTGCTTTGGCAAATTGACGAAGCCATCAAGCGATTAGATGATGGTTCTTTTGGAGTCTGTGAGCACTGCGGTGAATCTATCTCAGAAGGTAGGATAGAAGCTTTTCCTTTTACTACCCTTTGTATTGACTGTAAGTCTGAGCTTGAGTCTGCAGAGCATCGATTTCCGGGACGTCACTGAATCTTGAGAATTTCATGAGAAGCTCTGAGATCTTTTATCAAGATAAAAAACTTACTTGAGATCCAGCATCTGTTGTCTTAGGAAGATTTCTGGAGGTTGTGCATGTCTTCTTTGAGAGTGAAAAAAGCGGTGATTCCAGCTGCTGGCTGGGGAACCCGTTTGTTTCCAGTGACGAAGACCATCCCCAAAGAAATGCTTCCGATTTTAGATGTACCGGTGATTCATTACATCGTAGAAGAAGCGGTGCTTTCTGGCATTGAAGAAATTGTTTTAGTGAGCTCCATTCACAAGCAGGTTTTAGAGCGTTATTTTCATTTGAATCCTGACTTAGAAGGATTTTTAGAGCTTCAGCACAAGCAAGAGCTTGCTGAATGCTCCCGAGCTTTGTCGCGTTTGTGCAAGATTCAGGTGGTGCATCAGTCTTTTCCTCGAGGACTAGGAGATGCATTGCTTTGTGCTGAGCCCTGGTTAGCCAAGGAGCCTTTTGCGATTCTTTTACCCGACGATTTAGTGGACGCCAAAGACATACCTTGCACCAAACAATTAATGGATATTTTTGACACCTATCAAATATCGACGGTAGCCTTAATGCCTGTGCAACAAGAATGTGTTTCCAAGTATGGCATGGTGGGAGGAGAAGCTGTAGAAGCAAAGGTGATGAAGCTGACACGCTTAGTAGAAAAACCGCTTCTGCATCAATCTCCTTCTTTACTCGGAATTTTTGGACGCTACGTGCTTACCCCTAAAATTTTTGAAAGCTTGCGCTCTTTGAAGCCAGGGAAACTAGGAGAGCTTCAGCTCACTGATGCTTTACAAAAATTAGCACTTCAAGAAGGCCTCTTAGGTTATCTTTTTGAGGGTACACGCTATGATACCGGAGATTGCTTAGGAGTGATGGAGGCAAATATTGCTTTTGGCCTGAAACGTCCATCCATAGCTTCGCAAGTGCGAACTATCTTAAAACGTCAGCTTGATCAAAAATAAAGAGGAATCCATGCGCATCTTTCCCTATCAATGGTCTTTGGTTTTGATCTTGAGTTTTTCTTCTCAGGCTTTAGGGTACATGCCTCCTGCAGCTTATATTTTAGATCAGTGGGCTAAATTTTATCCAGAGACCAAGAAAATACAAGCTCGATTAAAGTTTTATCCTGTCACTTCTGAGCGTATTTTTTATCAAGAATCTTTGATGTACTCCAAAGTCCCTGGAAATACTTCTCTGATCAGCCAACTGACAGGAAACTCAGCAAGCTTAATCAAAAAAACACAAGAGATTTCTTTAGTGTCTCTTTTGCAGTGGGGAGGAACCGCAGAAGAAGGTATCGATGCCTTAAAAAAGCAGGGCATTGTTTCTTCAGCGCTAGTTCCTCATGCTTTCGATCAACCCACTTCGCAAGATCCTGTCCAATTAAAACGATGGGAGACTACCTTCGCTTGGGTCTTAGGAAATACCAACCAACTTTGGATCGAAAAAGATAAGTTCTTGCCCTTAAAATTGATAATTCAGCAAAAAAAAGACGCGGATCGTTACGAGATTCAATGGAGCAAATACCGCTTTCTACGAGGCTACCCTTATGCCACTGAAATGAAAATTTTCAAGAATTCTCAAGCTTTTTTAGTCGTTCAAGTTGAATCTTTAGAAGTGAATCCAAGTACTTCTATGCCAATTGCTTCTCAAGTCGTAAAAGACTCTGATTTATTGCGCTGGTACCACACTATTTTGAGGTGATGCGTGCCTGCTCAAAAGGTGATTGCTCTTGCTATTCCCAGACCATTAGAAGGACTTTTTACTTATAAGATCTCTGAAGAGTTGAGTCAAAAAGTGCGTGTGGGAAGCTGGGTCAAAGTTCCTTTCGGTTCGCGCATCACCCATGCTTTTGTCGTGGAACCTCCGGTTTTTTTATCAGCATGTTCTTTAACTTTTGATCCTAGCAAACTAAAAGAAGTCCTTGAAGTCTGTGAAGATGGCTGGCATTTTCCAGAGGATGTTTGGAAATTATGCCATTGGGCAAGAGATTACTACCTCACTCCTTTAGGTGAAATCTTGGGAATGGCAGCTCCCTCTTATTCTTTCGATCTGAGTAAAAAAAAAGAAAAAAGCTTCTCAAGCTCCTGCCGTGTTTTAGAACTCAGCTCTGATCAGAAAAAAGCCTTTGAATTTTTAGAACTTCAAAGAAAAACACAGAAAAATTCTGTTGCCCTACTTCACGGAGTCACAGGAAGCGGAAAAACAGAAATCTATATCGAGCTTGCTCAAAAAACCCTTGCAGAAAAAAAAGGCGTTTTAATTTTAGTCCCTGAAATTGCTTTAACCCCTCAGCTTTACGAAAGGTTTCAAAAAGCACTAGGAGTACCTGTAGCACTTTGGCACTCAGCCGTTGCCATGGGTCAGAAAAAATACCATAATATTGCTTTGCGTGAAGGAAAGATTCAAGTAGTGGTAGGCGCTCGTTCTTCGGTTTTTGCTCCCATCGCTGATTTAGGCCTTGTAGTGGTGGATGAAGAGCATGATCCTACTTATAAACAAGAAGAACGTTTCAGGTACCATGCACGCGATTTAGCGATGGTCCGAGCAAGCTATACCCAAGCTTTAGTCGTTTTAGGCTCAGCTACACCTAGTTTAGAAACACGAGAAAGAGTAAGACAAGGCCGTTATACCATAGTCTCTTTAAAAGAAAGGGTAGGCGCTCAGCTTCCTACTATTGAACTCATCAATATCAAAGACGCTTTCACAAAAAAAACAGGTGCTTTTCAAGTGCCTTTAGCACGTCAGACTTTAGAGGCAATCAAGCAAACCCTTGCTTCTCACCAGCAAGTCATGATTTATCTCAATCGAAGAGGTTTTGCCGCTTTTTTGCGCTGTCAGCAATGCCAGCATGTTTGTCATTGTTTTCAATGTTCGGTAACACTTGCCGTCCATAAGCGAGAGAATCAATTAAAATGCCATGCTTGTGGCTTTTCTTCAGAGCTTCCAGACCACTGCCCTCAATGCAATAAAGGCAATCTTCGTGCGTATGGGATGGGAACAGAACGCCTGCAAGAAAATTTAGAGCGACTCATTCCAGAAGCTAAAATTTTACGATTAGATCGCGATCAATTGACGAGTCACACACGCTTAAATCATATTTTAGAAAGTTTTAAAAAAGGTGAAGCGAATATCCTTTTAGGCACGCAGATGCTCGTGAAGGGGCATGATTTTCCCGGTGTGACTTTAGTGGTAGTTGTAACTGCAGATGCATTGTTTTATTGGCCAGATTTTCGAGCCTCAGAACGCGCACTTCAAATTCTCACACAGGTATCAGGTAGAGCAGGTCGAGCGCAGCATCCTGGAAAAGTCTTAATTCAAACGTATGACCCTGATCACCCTGTCCTTCAAGTCATCACAGGAAAGCTCTCAGAAGAAAATTTCTTAGAGGAAGAACGATCCCTTCGATCCCAGCTTTGCTATGCACCTTTTGGAAGATTAGCTCGACTTCGGTTTGAAAGTCGTGATAATGACTGCGCTTTTGAAGCAGCTAACCAAACAGCGGATTATTTAAAAAAGCAATTACCTCATGAATTTCTCAATGCTCATTTATTGGGTCCTGGACAAGCTTTTTTAAAGCGCATCAAAAATACCTACCGTTGGGATATTTTATTAAAAGCAAAAGATCGCTTAGTGCTTCAGCCTATTTTAGAAAAGGCAGTACAATTTCCTAAGAAAAAAAATGTTTCCTTTAGTATCGATGTAGATCCTTATGCCCTTTGAAATTACCTATCCATCCAATCATCAAAATAAGTGAGCAAATATAACCCAGGAATCATCAGTAAAATAGCAATCAGAAAATAAGAATTCCATCCCACTGCTTTTGCAAGAAACCCAGTAAATGATCCAGCAAACGTCCGAGTCAAAGCCATTAAACTTGTCAATAAAGCAAATTGCGTCGCAGTGAATTTAGGATGACAAAGACTCATCAAAAAAGCTGCATAAGCAGCATTTCCCATACCACTGAAAAAATTCTCAGAAGCAATAGTAATGACCATCATGGGATAATGATGACCCATTCTCGCTAAAAGATAAAAACAAATGCCAGAGATCCCCTGAAGTATTCCAAATAAAAAAAGAGCATATTTTAATCCGATACGACTCATCCATAATCCACCTAAAAAAGTACCGACTAAAGTAGAAATCAGCCCAAATCCTTTATTAACAATGCCAATGTCTGTTTTAGTAAAGCCGATTTCCATCATAAATGGCGTCATCAGTGCCAAAGCAACCACAACATCCATTTTATAAAAGATGATAAAAGCCACAAGTCCAAGGATTTTTTTTCTTTGAAAAAAATTTAAGAAAGGCTCAACTAATGCTTCTTGAAGCGTTTTGGGTGCAATCGAAAAAGAGGGAGATTCAGGTCCAAAAAGATTTGCAAAAAATCCCACACTGATAGATCCTGCCATCATTAGATAGATTTTCTGCCAAGAAATATGATCAGAAAGAATCAGAGCAAAAGCACCTGAGAACAAAAGAGCAAGCCTATAGCCTAAATTAGCAACAGAAGCACCTAGTCCAAATTCACTTTGATTTAAAATCTCAGTTTTATAAGCATCGATGACAATATCTTGACTTGCACTTGAAAAGGCGACCAAAAAAGCAAATATTGCTAAAATACCAGGTTTTTTGATCGGATCAGCAAAAGACATTCCCACTAAACTGAAAATCAGCGCTACTTGAGTGATGAAGATCCAACCCCTTCTCCTTCCCAAAAAAAAAAGAGAATACCGATCCATCCACGGAGCCCACAGAAACTTAAGTGTATAAGGTAATCCAACGAGCGAAAAAACTCCAATTAAAGAAAGATCCACATGGACACTTGCCATCCACGCTTGAAGGGTGCTGCTCACTAAAGCAAGGGGGAGTCCTGAGGAAAATCC
>DAISZI010000047.1:0-8828 GCA_036824885.1 Oligoflexia bacterium | reverse complement strand
ACCAAAGCTCATACCCTCCTTCAAAAATCAACTCAGGCTCTAAAACAAGGACTTCAAAACGCTTCACTCCTAAAAGCTCCCATTTCACCCAATCTTTCCCTGTCAAAACAACCTGGCATTGCATCGCTGAGGCCTGATTCAAAAGGGATCGTACCTGCTCTTGGGTATACTCATGGTGATCTTTAAAAATACAATGCCGCTTCACCCGATACCCTGATGCATTCAATAATTTCCAAGCTTCTTGAGGATCCCCAATGCCCGTGACCAATAAAAAACCAACCCCCTGAGCGGGAGGAGGAATGCGGTAACGTACTTTGATACAAGCCCCCTCAGGAGGAATCTCACCTTTCGTCCAGACTAAAAGATCAGCGCGCTTCGAAGCCCCAAAAAAATCTCGAAAAATCTTCTCAGAAGGCTTCCAAGAAGTTAACGTGAGAATTCGGATATCTTGATGGATCTTGTGGTACTGAAAAGCATCATCTAAAATAATCAGATCCCAAGGGCCGTGTTTTTTCATGAGCTCAAACGATCCAATACGATCCGCACCTATCCCCAAAGTAGCCTCAGGACAAAGCCTCTGAAGAAGCCTCGCCTCATCAGAACAATGCTCAGATGGAACTTGACCAGGCAAAAGAACCTCATTTTGAAACTCAGAAGCACTGCGATAACCCCTAAGCAAAATGCCCACTCGACAACCCCTCTGAGAAGCTTCACGAGCTAAAAAAGCCACTAACGGAGTTTTACCTGTACCCCCTGCTTGCAAATTGCCCACCCCAATCACACGAGGTCCCAAATGTTGAGGCTTTCGAAATCGGCATAGCCAAAAAAAAAGCCATGAGGCGCAAGACCAAAGCCAAGAAATCAAGCCAATCAAAGATCACCTTGAACTACCGCCATTAAGGCTTGAGCAGCACAAACACTTGGACTTTGAATACATGACCATTCCTTCTTCAAACGCAAAAAAGCTGCTGCTTGATTTTCTGGGTTCAGGATCAATCGCTCTAACGCTTCGGCTAAATCCGAAGCCCTCAAAGCACTTCCCGTCTGCTCTTCTACCAAAGCCTCACCCAAAACCCAATTCACAAGACCCACAGGACCACGATAACGGATCAAATGCTTAAAAATCCAATAAGTACTAGAACTCGGACGATAAAAAAGCACATGGGGACAGCCTAAAAGAGCAGCCTCTAACGTGGAAGTGCCTGACTTAATTAATCCTATATCTGCGGCAAGCATGCAATAAGCAGCATCCCCCCGAGACAGGTGAATTTTCGTACGTGCTTGAGGATGACTCAAAAAAAAAGCCTCCCACTCTTTTTTAATAAGATTTATTGGAAAATTTTGAGTAAAAGGCACCAACACCACCCAAGAAGGATGACGAGAAATGAACTGCCAGGCCGCTTCAAGAGAGAGACTCAAATGCCTTTTCACTTCTGAAAGACGACTTCCCACCATCAAAACCAGGACTTTCTCATCAGATAATCCCAATTTTCGCCTTGCTTCAAAACGGCTCATGGTCCAAGGAAGCTCATCGATCAATGGATTGCCCACATAAGTCGCAGCAACCCCATACTTTGCGTAAAAGTCTTTTTCAAATGGAAAAATACAAAGAATTTTTTTAAAATACTTTTTGAGAAAAAAAAGACGCTTTTTTCTCCAAATCCAAACTTTAGGTGGAATATAGTAAACAAGCGGTACTTGAGATTTCCTCAAAAAATACGCTAAAAGAAAATGAAAATCAGGGTAATCCAAAAAGATGGCAATATCCGCTTGTTCTGCGGCTTTTTTCAACAGAAACAAGGCTTTCAAAATCCCAGGAAGCTTCCCTAAAACCTCTAAAAATCCCATGGGAAACAAACCCTGAGAATTAACAATCAAACGCAAACCCGCTTGCTTCAATTGCGGACCACCCATACCCCATGCCTCCAAAGGCTCCTGGGCAGGTAGCACTTGCCTCAAGGCCTTCAAAAGCTTCGCAGCATGATGGTCAGAAGAGGCCTCAGCAGCAGATATAAAAACCCTCATTCAGCGAAGCACCCCCACTTCACTTGCACGAATGAATTGTAAAAACTGCTGCACATCCGCATCCTCTAAAAACTCAACCTGCATCTTTTCCAAGCAATCATTTTTAGGCATGTCCGAGCGACTCCAGTACTTCACCGCTTCATGAATCCTTTGAATCCGATCCCCTTGAAATCCTTGACGCTTCAATCCCACAATATTCGTTCCTTTTAAAAGAGTAGGACGACTTCCTAAAGCAATGGTAAAAGGAGGAACATCCCGCTCTAAACCTGATTGACCTCCGACATAAGCATAGGCACCTAACCGAACATACTGAGAAACACCTACCATACCGCCCAACGTGACATGATCTTCAAGGATCACATGGCCAGCTAACCCCGCATAATTAGCAATAATACAACCATTACCCATCAAACAATCATGCCCCACATGGGTGTAAGCCATGATCAAGCAACCATCCCCCACCTGAGTTTTACCCCCACCTTGTAAAGTTCCCAGATTCATCGTGACACATTCGCGAATGGTATTGCGATGACCCACAATTAAACGCGTATCTTCTCCCCGATACTTCAAATCCTGAGGCGCTGAGCCTAATACTGAAAAAGGATAAACGGTATTATCCTCCCCCAGTTCAGTTTGACCCTCCAACAAAACATGAGCGACTAAACGCGTTCTTGCTCCCACACGAACATGAGGCCCAATGATACACCAGGGGCCCACTTCCACACTAGGATCTAACTTGGCATCAGGATGAACTTGAGCAGTAGGATGAATCATCAAGACTCCTGAGACCTATAGGTCAAATTAGCTAAAATCTCAGCCTCAGAAATTCTTTGACCTTCTACAGAAACAGAACACTGAAAAGACCAAATCTTCCCTCGACAACGAACGACCTCAGACTCAATGATCATCCTATCTCCAGGAACAGCAGGTTTTCGAAAACGAGCTTTATCTAAACCAATCAAAATACATTGAAACCCATGAGATACCTTGCCCATACGCATGAGACTAGGATACACAGAAAAACCTGCCACCTGAGCCATGGTCTCAACAATTAAAACCCCAGGGACAATAGCAAAATCTGGAAAATGCCCTTGAAAATAGGGCTCATTCGCACTGACATTTTTGAGTCCAATGACCCGTGTTCCCACTTCCGCCACAGGAAAATCAGAATCACGCTCCTCTCCCACCGGATGAATCTCTAAAATGCGATCCACGAGTAAAAAAGGAAATCGATGGGGTAAAAACTTTTTAACTTGATCACTACTCAAAGAATAAGTAGTCATAAACGTTCTTCTTTCTCATGCATCCATCGATTTAACCATGAATGCAATCGAAAATGCTCTCGATGGGATCGCAGGGGGCTTCCCACCACCCGAGCTCCAGGATCAACATTCTTACTCACAAGACTCATCGCTCCCACCTGAGCTCCATCTCCCACTCGAACACGATTCGTCACGCCTGCCATACCTCCTAAAATCGCATACTTCCCGATCACCACATGCCCTGCTAAAGCAACACCACCACATAAAATGGCTCCCTCCTGCAGCAAGCAGTTATGACCTATATGGACATGATTGTCGATTTTAACGTGCTTCTCAATTTTTGTGTCTGAAAATGTCCCACGATCCACACTACTGCTTGCCCCAATCTCCACATCTTCTCCTACCACCACACGACCAAAATGATAGATCTTATGATGCCCCAGCATCTTTTTACCCTCTTGCCTAGGAACATACCCAAAACCATCCGAACCCAGGACACTCCCGGCATGAATACGCACGCGATCCCCCAAAATGGTATTCTCGTATAAGCAAACATGAGGAAACAAAACACAGGCTTTTCCTATGTCACAACCAGCTCCCACATAACACCCGGGATACAAAACGGTAGATTCCCCCAAGCGAACCCCCTTCTCCACGACACAAGAAGGACCAATTTGAACCCCAAGACCCAAAGAGACACTAGGATCTACGATCGCACTAGGATGAACTTTTGCGGGCCCCAGAGGTAGATCCACTGCAGCAAACCGCTCCGACAACAAAGCCATCGCAAGCTTAGGATTTGAGCAACCTAAAACGACAGAAGTTTTCCAAAGAGGAAGACTCAAAAAAGCTTCAGGAACCTTCTCGTAAGTCACTAAAATACCAGGATCCGCTACCTGCAGATCACGCTCAAAAGACGACGAGAAATAAAACGCAAGATCGTAACGCTGAGAAAGAGCCAAAGTCGCAATGCCCTGAACTTGAATGTCTCCTAAGCGCTCAAAAACCTCAGGATTCAAAAACCGACCATCAATCCAACCTAAAATCTGTTGAACTGAAAAAGCCATTTACTTCATCTCTTTATCAAAAGCAGTGATCACTTCCTCAGTTAAATCATCTTTATCCAAAGAATAAAGGACTGTATTCTCACTTTTCTCAAGTACTAAAGTATAACCTTTTTTCTTCGCAATACCCTGAATCACAGATCGCAATTTAGTAATGATGGGACCTGTTAAATCCCTCTCTTTTTGCTGAATTTCAACCTGAGAACGAGCGGTGTTTTCCTGAAACTTCCCAATGCGCTCCTGCAATTCCATTTGCTTCTTATTGCGCGCTTTATCACTCATCGCTAAGGACTGCTTTTTAAATGCATCCGTCATTTTTTTAATTGCAGCTTCTTCCGTTTGAAGCTCCTCTTTTTTCTTATTGAACTCAGTTTCAAGCTGAGCGCGCGCTCTTTTTCCAGATTCCACCGCCTGCAATGCTCGCTGCATATCAAGCGTAGCAATTGAAATTTCCTTCGCTGAAGCCTGAGAAGCCACCAAAATTCCCAACAAAAAAATACCTTGTTTCATTTTCATCTCCTGATGCTCAGAAAAGCATAACCTACGAAAAAATACAATTAAAACGGGGCACCCATGGAAAAATTAAAAACGGAGACGTCCTCTCCAGGTTCCCGACTCAAAGGATAGCCCCACTCAAACCGCAAAGGCCCCATCGGAGACAACCAGCGAACTCCAAAACCTGCATCTGTACGTAAAACGACAGGATTGGCTGATCCTCCTGGAAATTGATTCCAAGCATTACCCACATCAAAAAAACTCACAAACTTAACCCCTGCTTCTCGAAAAAGAGGGTACTCTAACTCAAACATCGAATAAAACTCCGTTCGTCCTCCTAAAGGAAGTAAATGCCCCTGCCCATCGCTTCCCATAGGCCCGAGTAAAAACATCTGATACCCCCTCATATTATTAGGGCCCCCTAAATAAAACCTTTGAGCTTGAGGAGCATCCCGACCTCCATAGCCCCCGATTTCTCCTAACTCCATATTATTCCTAAAAACCAAATCTCCTATTAAATGAGCATAGTACCTTTGGTTTAGAATCCACTTGTAATAATGCATATCCGCACCTAATCCCGTCACCTCTAAAGAGGCACTTTGATAATTGCCAGAAGTCGTTTCAAACCGATTATTACGTTTATCTCGCACCACACTCAAAGTCACCCCTGAAGATTTACCTGTATCTTGGTTGATCATCGCTTGCGTTAAAGAAGATCCACTCGTTAAAACAGGATGTAAATCTCGAATCACCTCGTATCTATACGTAAAACTGCCAATGACGTACCGACTCAAAGGATGCCCTAATCGCACATCAAAACCCGTTTTATCAATCGTATACTTATTGGGAATAGGGTACTTGGTTGTGTAAAGATCAAATCCAGAGCTCCAAAGAGTGTCCCAGGTATAGGGCTCGGTAAACCCCAAAATGAAACTCCGAGACTCTACCCGAATGGAGTACTGAGCCTGAAAATTCAGAATTTGCCCTCGTCCAAGAAGATTGTTTTCAGCAATCTGAGCACTCAAAAAAAGCCCCTGAAAACTTCCGTATCCAGCTCCCAGCTGAATCGTTCCTGTGGAACGTTCTTTGACATGGATTTCCACATCCAAAACATCCGCGTGCTTTTTATCTAAAACAGTATGGAAAGTCACCTCACCGGGAGCAAAATACCCCAGTCTTTCAACATTTTCAGTTGACTCTCTGAGTTTACTCCCACTGTAAAGCTCCCTTTCATGAATTTGAAGTTCCCTACGGATGACTTTGTCGTGAGTCTTGGTATTGCCTAAAATTCGAATCTCTCCAAAATGAGCAAGATTTCCTTTTTCAAATTGATACTCGATATCCACTGTACGCGCATCATCGTGGATTTCCATTTTTGGAATGACATTGACAAAGGCATACCCCAAATCTTGGTATTTTTCGGTAAGCTTTTGAAGATCTTGATTTCTTTGAGAAATGGAAAAGATCTTTTCTGAAGTGAGATTTAAAGAAGCATGCAAGTCCTCTTGTGGAAAAAGAAGCTCCCCTGAAAAACTCACCTTTCCTACTTGATACGCCTCCCCCTCTTCCAAATGAATAGAAATATAAAGCCATTTCTTATCATCAGTCATTGCCACTACAGGATTGTCATACTTAAACTTGATAAAACCATGATCTAAGTACCAATAAGTCAATCTCTGAAGATCTTGCTTAAAAGAAGATTCCTTGAAATTTCCAGAACTCGTTAAAAATGAAAAAAATCCCCCCTCACGGGTTTCTCCCAAAACTCCCTTGAGTTTCTCACTTGTGAAATGCTTGTTATTCAAAAAAGTAATATTTTTGATTTTAACTTTATCATAATCTCGAATGCGGTATACCACGATCTTTTCATCTTCCGTAGAAGGTTTAATCTCGTACTGAACTTGAGCAAGGTAGTAGCCTTTTTCTGCATAATGCTTCTGCAAGCGCTCCACATCTTCTCGAATTTTATTGATATCTAAAATGGACCATTCTTTCACTTGAAGTACTTCTTTTAAATCAGAAGCACTCAACTGATCGTTTCCTTCAAAAACAATATTGGAAATCACAGGTCGTTCATGTACCCGATACAATAGGCGTACTTGCATAGACTCCAGCAATTGCCCTTCCACCGAGATATCATCGAAATGACCCATATCAAAAAGAGCATGGATATCCTGACTCACCTGCTTGGCCGTGACAATCGTTCCCACCCTCGTTTGAACTTTTTCAAAAACAGCCTCTTGCTCGATGCGCCTCAATCCTTTTACTTTAATTTCAGCTACTGGTTTTCCCAAGATTTGAGCAAGAGACTCTTGAGATGTTTCAGCCTGAGCAGAAAACCCAAAAATAATCACAAGCAACCCAATGGACAAACGCAAAAACAACCACACAGGGTTCTGTGTCTAGTTGAACTTACCTCTTGGTGTCAAGGAATAAGCTTAGGCAAGACTCAGACTTCCCTAAAATCGCTGTTTTTCGATCAAAATGACTCATCAAACTCACGAAAAAACAGGAATCCCTGAAATTAAAAAAATTCATCAAACCCCATCATGGATCACACGACTTCTTCGCAGCATCCATCAATCGTCGAAAAAATGGCAGACCAGCCTCATCTTCTTTTGCTAAAATCATCCTCTGACTTTGTCCACATACCTAATGAGACACCCCATCAATAAACTATGAGAAGACCTTCCAAAAGATCTCCTACGCCAGCACGAAGAAATGTCTCATCCTACTCAAGAGGCACCCCTCCCGTTTTCCAACATGCATAAGGACATCTTAGGAATGTAAAATGGGCTTCCAACAAGCAGGCACTGTTTGGAAAAAAGAAGTTTTTTTTACCTAAATATTCTATCTTTTTAATTAAAAATACTGAACCAATTCTTTCATTGGGCCAAGAAGCCCTGGATCAAGAAATTTTATCAAATCAATTGAATATAAATACTGCTTCAACGCTCATGCAAGAGACTCGATTTCAAAAAGAGACCCCTTTTTAAAAAAGAAGGTAAGTGATCGCTCTAAAAATCCTAAAGCCGCAGATTCTAAGCGATATGATTTCTAACGATTGAAGACACAACTGTCGAGTATATGAAGTATCGAGATCCATGAACACCAAAAAAGAGAGATTGAAAATTTAACTACTTGAAATTACTACTAAAATCTTATTTTAAATAAGTATTGACACAGCACTTCATCAGATGCACAATCCCTATCAGGACGAGGGTTTTCTGTTGAATAGTTTCGTGTTATTCGTTTCGGTATTTTTTTTGACTTTTTCTGGGTGTGGCACTCGAGAGGAATTTAATGCCAATAAACAACAAATGGAAGAGTCAGAATTAGACCAGCACCTGGCTTCTTTTACTTTTGAGTGGAAAGATATTCCTGTTTGTAACCCTCAATGTAACTATGGCTGGGAATATGAAATAGATAAAAAAAAGCAACTTATTGATTTTGCGAAAACCAACAGTCGTTTCTATCGGCACAAATTTGAATATGATACTAAGAGTCAGATAATTCAATTCCAATATGCAATACCATATGCTAATGGGTTAGAATTGTATGAAGATTTAAAAGATCTCGCAAGAAAGAATAAAAAACTTCATTCTAATAGAATCGATCTTGATTTTTTCGAAGAAAGAATGAAAATTTTGGACAAGAAAGCTGGTTTTCGGCACGCTTTTTTCGAACCTTCCGAAGTCGTAGAACTATCCAACAAATGCCATCTTCCTGTAAGTTATTCAGGATACATTCTCAGATTCAAAACCAATACAAAAAAAGATATCGATCAACGCTTGCATTCCTTAAATTTGAATTGGAAGGATAAAGCTGAAAAAAATGTACTTAATGACAATCTCTTTGTTTCCTGTCCGAAGGAAACTGAAGCTTCAAATACCAATCAAATAGAATTCGAACAAGAGGCCGATCTGGACCCCAAAGCATTAGCGATAATAGTAGATTTAATAGAACTTTGGAACAATCAGGA
>DAISZI010000046.1:0-8892 GCA_036824885.1 Oligoflexia bacterium | reverse complement strand
CCTCATCTCTCAAACCGTTATTCCTTCCTCAGGCAGCTTGATTTCTTTAGGCACCTTGATTTTGGTCTATCCATTCCCTCCTTTCAGGGCCGGAACTGGCATTCGACCAGCTAGTTGTTGCGCATACCGGACGCACAGTTTCACTGGAAGCCAGTGAATGTTCAATTGAGCCCTGAAGCTCTCCCATAAAAAGTTGATCAATCCAGGCAACAAAGAAGCGATGTATTATTTAGATCATGATCAATTGAGTCATCTATTGGGAAAACACCATGTACCCGACTTCACTTGTTTCTACAAGAACTAACAAGTTCCAACTCTTAGTGGCTACTTTCAAACTTTGATTGGGAGATGCAGATGAGATTTATCTTCGAATGTCACGATTTTTTTTCATCGACCGCAACAGCAATCCTGAAACAAAGAGGAACCCACTCACCCCTGCCACCCCTCCAGAATAAGCCTTCCTCAACCCATCCCTGAATCCCAACTTCCCCCTATAACTCTGAAGCTTCAAATATTGCCTTAAGCTCACTTAAGCCCTCTTTAAGAGAAATCTTGGCTGACCAGTTCAAAAACTTTTTGGACCTTTCAATATCTGCCAAAGTTTCAAGCGCATCCCCTGCTCGCCTGGAAGCATAAACCTGATGCTTAGAAATCAAATCAGCTAATTCTTGGATAGAATGGTTTTTCCCTGTACCCACATTAAGCACCATCCCCTGCGCAGGCTCACAAAATGCAGCAATCATAGCCTCTACAACATCACGAACATGAATAAAATCACGTCTTTGTGAACCATCACCGTGAATCTCTAATGGCTTTGCATGACGCAACCGATCCAGAAAAATTCCAATCACAAGGGCATAGTTTCCTGTTCTGGGTTGCCTGGGGCCGTAAACATTGAAAAAACGAAGACTCAGCGTCGAAAGACCGTAGATCCGAGTGAATTGTTCACAAAACTGCTCACCTACGTATTTTGAAAGAGCGTAAGGATTGAGGCAATCTGGCAAAAGATCCTCCGACTGCATGCCCGCATGGTTACCGTAATAACTGGAAGATCCACTGTAAACAACCTTGCTCACATGCGCATCTCGTGAAGCTAATAAAATATTTTGAGTACCTATGACATTCTGTTGGACACAAAATTCAAAACGATCAATCGATGGTGCCACTCTGGACATAGCAGCTAAATGAAACACTCCTGAGACATCTTGGCAGCATTTTTTACAGGTACTAAGATCTGTAATATCTCCCTCTACCCATTCAGCCTCTAATGGAACCCACTGTCTTTGACCCTGGCTCAAATTATCAAGAACCCTGACCTCAGCTCCCAAGCCTAAAAGCCTTTCTACGAGATGACTCCCAATAAAACCCGCACCTCCGGTCACCAAAAATTTCTTATCTTTCACAAATTTATCCTTCCTAAAAGAGATTCTATAACCAGCGATTTCGCATGAAAGAGCTCAAGGCAAAACCCATGGTAGCCCTAAATCAAACCCTCATTCTAAAACTTCTGGCTCATCCATCCCTGGTTCAGGCAAAGAACATCCTGAGGTAGAAATCCGAACATGAAAATGGTCCCGATGTCCAGGAATATGCTTGATTCTCGAAGAAAATTTTTTCCAATCAGGATCTCGACCAGCAAAACGCCTGAGCTTCGCAATATGCCTTCGGTCTAAAAAAACCCCTTGAACACAGGCCCAAGGATTATGAAATATCTTTTTTAAAAGCGTCCAGTTGCGCTCTAAGGGAAAATTCGTTCGAGCATCTTTTAAAAATCCAACATCAGCATCCTGTCCTGAGGTATGGGAAATATGCGAGCGCTTCCCACTTCTCCCAAAAATACGCCCCCCGCGTGGAGCAGCAATATCCCCAATAGCTAACTGAGCATCAGCATACACCTTTCCGATTTCTCTTCCTGTCCATTCCAATAAACCGACCATCGCATCCACTCCAAAATTCAGACAACGCTGCTCAGAACGCACCAGAAGATGGTTCAGAGAAGTACCGACCACAGGTTTTCCATGAACTAAAAAACCATTACTGAAAGAACAAAAAGCTTGATCTTGCGATCTTTTTTGAAGGACCGTGAGAATGTCCCCTAATTTACCTTCCCGATAATCTTTTAAGTACTGCTTCTGCTCCGAAGTCATTGCTTGACAATAATCGGTAGAACCATGCTCAACGCGTCTATACATTTTTTTCGCAGACACCAAAGGAGCACAGCAACGATTGCCATTAGAAAAAAAATCAGGATTCCAGACCGCACAAAAATAAGACATGGATTCTGGAGATTCCCACTGAAAAAAATCCACACTCTGGGACTCAGGCGCACAGGGCGCAAGGGAAAAAAAAGCGAATGCTTGAGAAATGAGAAAAAATGAAAATAAAAACGATCTAAAAAAAAACATGATGCATAAAAATTTAAATTGCCTTCAAAATCTGATCTACAGGAGTCTGAAGCTTTTTGGACTGATTACACTCCAAACAAGAAGCTGCAAGATTGCCTCGAGTACTCGTACCACCACGCGCTAAAGGAACTCTATGCTCCATGGTAAGCTCCTCCGACGCCACCTCTTTCTCACAAAGCTGACATCTGCCTTGAGCAATCAGCCGCTTCCACCAACATGATTTTTTCAATGCACGTGCTTTCTGCCGCTCAGCCTGCAACCTTTTTGGATCAACATGGGCTTCATCCAAGAGGTAGAAATCACTTAACACTTCAATCTCTTATTCTCAAGTAAATCTAACGGAGGCTTTCTTAAGCCAGAAACGATACCCAAGCAAGAAAGAACCCTGAGAATGTAATAGCTCATATCAATCTCCCACCAGAAAAACCCCTGATTGGTACTGCTCATATAACAGTGATGATTGTTATGCCATCCTTCTCCCATCGTGATCAATGCCAACCAAAAATTATTGCGACTGGTATCAGTCGTAGCATATCTCCGGCTCCCATAGACATGAGATAGGGAGTTAATGGTAAATGTTCCATGCCAAAGTAAAATAGTACTCAAAATAAAGGCCCAATAAAAAATCTCCCATCCCCCTACAAAATAAATAGCCGCCCCATACACGCTCAGAGGTATGATCCAAAAACGATTCCTGGCACTGAGCAAAATCAGGAATACGCTTCCAATCCGTCTCATTGAGATGATCACTCAAGATCCACCCGACATGCGACCACCAAAACCCATCTAAAGCCGGAGAATGCAAGTCACCCGGTTGATCGGAAAACTGATGGTGATGCCTATGATGCGCTGCCCACCAAAGAACTCCCTTTTGAGCAGTCGTACTGCCTAAAAGAGCCATCAAAAACTGAAAAAAACGGTTCAAACGGTAGGATCGATGGGAAAAATACCGATGGTAACCTGCAGTAATGGCAAACATCCGCAGGTAGTAGCTTCCTAAACAAAGGGTTAAAAAAGACCACTTGAAAGAAACAAAAAAAGCCCCTATTAGTCCCACCCCATGAAATAGGAAAAAAGGCAGACTTTGAAAGAAATGGATCTTTTTTTTATCAATTGACAAGGTTTCTTGAACTAAAGGAGCGGCCATACCTGCATTATGCACCAAAACTGAAATACTACTGTAAAACAAATGTAAATCTTAGGAACGCTTGAGGACTAAAAAAGTATAGGCAAGGTTTTCCTCGGAATTAAAACCCTTTTCTGAAAAAACTTCAGAAAAAAGAGAAGGATCCCAGGCAGGAAACCAAGTATCTCCCTCTACCACTCGATGAACGAGCGTCAAATAAAGTGTTTGAGCTAAGGGCAAGGCCTGTGAGTACAAACCCTCTCCTCCTATGACAAAAAGTTCTTCCTGAGTGCAAGCCTGTAAAGCTTCATCCCAATGAGCAAAAACCTCGACTCCTTGGGACCAAGCTCCAGGTAACCTTTGGGACAAAACGAGATTCCTTCTTTTTTTTAAAGGCTTACCAATAGACTCAAAGGTTTTTCTTCCCATGAAAACAGTTTTTCCTAAAGTTAATTGCTGGAATCGTTTCAAATCTTCGGGAAGCCTCCAAGGCAAGCGTCCTTGCACCCCAATGACATGATTCTCACTCAAAGCAGCCACAATAGAAATATGCATTATTTTCCTCATTAATCTTCTGAAAGAAACACCGATCTGGGAGTATGTCCTTTTTCAACCACATATTCCTGGGAATCACTCTCCTTCTTCTCACAGGATGCCCTACCTCTTCCACGAGCTCCTCAATCACAACGATCAGCCCCAGTCCTTCTAGTACCAGTACTGGCATCCCCTCAGGGCCCATGGCAGCACAGATCCTGTTTCAAAATAATACAGGAGGAAGCTTTAACTCCCCTGCCAATAATTCAGGGACCGTCCCTACTCCTGGATCCGGACAACCCGCCGTACGTCTTTTTAACCCAGATGGCACTTTACTTGCCTATACCAACACAAACGGGAATACCTCAAATTGGCCTCAATGGCTTCAATCTTTTGAACTAGGCCTCAGCGGATCCAGTAACAGCTCTTCGAGCAACCCGAACTGTGCACGCTTTGCTTCCTCCTCAGAAAGCAGCCAAACCAATTGCTCTTTGGGCTCATGCGGAGCTTCTGCGGGATTATTCCGTGTCAGTGAAGCAGATTGTGCAACCACTTCCCCTGGAAACGGAGGTCCCCAAGACGGCATTTATTTACGAGCAGTTTTCAATCGCACTCAATTAGGTCCTTCTGAAAATATCCTCGTCGTTCTCCAATACTCTGCTTCTTACCTCGATGCAATACCCAGCAATCCAACGAGTTGCTTTACTTTAGGTAATTTTACACCAGAAACCTGCTCTAACTTTGTTTGGAAAACCTACCTCAAGCACAGTAGCACAGAAACTGTCTTTCCTTTTTTGATGCTCATCCCTCCCGCATTCAACCCAAGCAGCACGGCAACCACAGGAACTTCCATTCACTCCAAGCAGCTCATCCTACCACTTGCTGCAGATCAGAACTTAAGCGTACTTCAGATCAGTCGCATTCAATCGAATTTTTCATCCAACTTAGCCAGCACCTGTGCAACAGGGGGTTACCCTGCCAACTCCCCTTTATGTGCAGGGGTGGTGTTTTATTCTATGACTTTTTATCGTATTTAGGAGAAAAACAGTGATCATTATCGCTTTATTTGCTATCCTGTTCTCAAGTTGCGCACAAGGACTCTCGCCTCTGACTACCACAAACATTCCCCAAACTCCTTCTCAAACGGGGCTCGCTGAAAGCTATATCGCTGGTAAATTTAGCTTTTATTACCAAGACTACTACTCGCTCAGTGCTCCTAACCCAATCACTTCTTGTGCAGGGGATGCCAAGAATTTCTACGATCCTTTTCTCATCTCAAGTACCTCAGGCATGGTCGCTTTACCTCAAGATCAAACGAATCCTTCAAGCACCCTTCGACCCGCTTTCATCAAAAACATCGCTGTCGACCTCACCGATGCCAATGCTTCCTTACCCCTGAATCTTGCTTCCTCTTGTTCTTTAACCTCCGCCAACAACGGACCTCCCACTTCTAATTGCGCGACCTTTGACTATGGATCTATCGACGGAACTCGTGCAAGTTTGGAAGGAAGCTTGCTTCTTTTTGGAGGGATGCAAACGCCTGACAGAACAGAAGGACTTTCTTTAACCTGCGGACCAACCAGCAGTGCTTCCAATACCACAAGCTGCGCACAGCAACTTTTTGCTCTTTCTGTCAACACACTTCCTCCCTCAAGTGCCACAGGACTGAGTCAGTCTTTGGCTCCTGGACTTTCCACCGCAAGTACGTATATCTCTTCCTGGCTACCACTTTTTTCTCCTAGCCTCTTCAATACTTCCACAAAAAATGTCCCACCTGCCACTTCAGGAGCAAGTATCAGTTATGATTCTGACTTAAACGAACTCATCCTCTTAGGAGGAGCTGCTAAAACGAGTACTGGAGGAATTTACACCCACGACACCTGGATCTATGATCTTCAGACACAAACTTGGCTTCAAAGTTCCCCTTCTCTTTCCGTAAGCTCAGACATGCAAACCCAAAAAGACGCCAATCCTATTTTTAATACAATCTCTTATAGCGGAACCGTCAACTTAACCAAAAACCCAGGCGGAAGAGCTCTTTTCGGATACACTTCAGTCCCAGGAACCTCCCTTCAAAAATTCAGCCTCACAGGACTCGTCTCAGAAGCAGGGATAGACACTACCGATCGCATTTTTATCGTAGGAGGCTATTGCAATACAGGTACTTGCTCAGACATTCTACGCTTCAATCCTACTTACGCTCCAGAATACATCGATATCGCCGAGCCCTCAAACCCTGTGACCAGCACCCCCAACCAATGGATCGACAGTTATCATACACAGATACTCAACAATAGCTCCTTCTACACTCCAAGTTCAACAAGCAACTTGAACTTACAAACTATGCTCGTTCCCAGCAACTGGCCTGCAGCATACCCTCCTGTCAGCAATTACCCCGCCTACCTCCCTCAGATCAATGAAGTGAATTTTGGATTAGTTCCTATCACCAATAACAACTCAAGTACTTCAGGGATAGGACCTAAAAATGGAATCTCAGGAACAGGCTACCTTGCTACCGTGGGAGGATTTTATGGTTATAGCGGTAACTTTTCCCAAGCAGGCACAGTCAATACCCCTGCAGCCTCATCGACTTTAGCAACTTCAGGTGGACTTCAGATGTCTGCACGATGGTTTGATCCAATCCAGTCTGTGAGTACCTCTGAAGCTAATGAAAAGCTCACCGGTAATTTTGGATCCGTTTCTAACGACTGGAATCAACAAGAAGCAACCCCTCTGGCATGGATCCCTATTCCAGATCAAACGGGCAAAACAGCCCCCTGGTTTGGAGGAGGGGTGATGCTGAGAGGACTTGATATTGACCTTACCTCTTCAAATCTTCCTTTACCACAACCTACACTCACTGGAACTGTTTCAGGTGCAAGCACCAACCAAGTCGTTTATTTTGGAGGCTCTGATTGTCGCGATTACTTATCAAGCACCAGTACTTGTCCTGGTTGGAATCCCGCTCAAAACTTAGGAAACCCAGGTCGTTACTGGATCTTCGGAACAGATCCCTTCTCCACTTTTGCAGGTGGCTCAAGCTTTCCTACTGCTTTGAACATGGCGTCGCCAAGCTCAATGAACAGCATGCCTCCTTTGAATGCAGGTATGGCCGCTGCTCGTGGTTTGGACCCCACCAATCATCCCATCATCATCGCTTTCGGAGGAGCCTCAGGACCTGCATCCGTAGATAGCCCCCCCCCCTTGTACTACCTTTATGCGGATGCTTCGACGACGCCTAACACACCTACCTGGGTAAAAACCACTGTCAGTGGGACCGCCCCCTTAGGATTGGCAAATGCCTCTTTAGTCTTCAGTCACGTCACAGGAAAATTTTACCTTTTTGGAGGTTGGAACCCTAACGTCGGAACGGTAGGGGACACCTGGGAACTCACCCTCACCAACGGCTCAAGCACTCAGACCTGCGGATTAGCCTCAAGCACCTCAAGCACAACCAACTGTCTTTTCAGTTGGAGACTTTTAAGCACAAGCTCCGCAATGACCTGCTATCCCAACTGCCCTCAAATTCGCCACTCCCACCGCATGGTAGAAGCCAATTATCACTATGTGAATGCCCCTAATGAGCCTACTTGTAACATGGACCAGCCCTGCTCTTTTGGTCTTTTCATGGAAGGAGGCACATACAACACAACGACCTACTTCAACGAACGCTGGATGTTCGATCCTACCGCCAATGCAGGAGGCGGACACTGGCAACGCATGGATGAACTTCCCCCTCGTACACGAGCAGCCTCTTCCAGCATCGATTATGCCATTCCTACCCAAGGCATCACCGTACACCGCACGCTTGTTTTCGGAGGAGAAACAGGAATGCAAAACCCTTTTTGGGGCAATCAACTGACCCAAAAGTACTTCTCCCCCCCTACTCTAGGAGACACCTGGATGTACGATGCTGATGCCAATAGCTGGAACCGAGTGACCCTCAATGGCATGCGATTCTCCTCAAACTCCGCTTCTTTGACCAATCTCACCGAAGCCCAAATACGCTCCTCTTCTTTAAGCCTCAATACCAAGACCCAAATCCTATCTCCACCTCCTCTTTCCGGAGCGATGATGATCACACGCACCCTCACCAAACCCAACCACAGCGCGACAGACCCTCAACAACCATTGCTCATTCCAGAAGTTTTTCTATTAGGAGGAAGAACCAAAGACGGATTTTTTCCAAGCTTAAATAAAGTTTATAAATTCTGCTCAGGAAGCACGGGAGAAAAACCCACAACCACCCTCAGCTTGGAAACGATCACAAGCCCTGATGACGCCACATGTGACGGCTATAGCAGCACCAATCTCAACTCTACCAGTCCTAGCTCAGCTTACACAGGAGCCTGGATTGCCAAAAATCCCACAAACACTCCCACAGCGGCTCTGGGATCCTTTCGAGGTGGAGCAGCTTACGATAGCGTTCACGATCTCATAGTCACTTATGGAGGACTTATGACCTCCAATATCTCATACCCCATCACAGATACGGCCCAGCAAGTAATCCAGTCTTCGATTTTGGAATACACACCTCCTTCTTCGGTAGGATCTACCAACATAGCTCTCACCCAAGGAACGTGGAATCAAATTGCAACCTGCGCAAACTCTCCCCTTCCTCAAGCACGCTATGGACACTCCATGGGCTATGATGCCCTACGCCAGGCAATTTTAGTCGTAGGAGGATACGACATCAATGGAAATCTTCTAATACAAACCCAAACGCCTTCGTTCGGAAGCAAGTACACCATGCCCGAAGTCTGGAGCGCCTTTCGTATCGACCAAAGCCTTCCTCAAGGAATGGCAGCACTCGGAATACCTCCTATC